>CALAHL010000546.1 GCA_937891725.1 uncultured Rhodospirillaceae bacterium
CATGTTCCACGTCATCATCTTCCCGCGGTGCGGGACGTTGTGATCGCAGATGACAAAGCCTTCGTAGTGCCGGCGCCGTGACATTACACAAGGTCCTCATCTTCGCCGGCGGGGTCGACGAGATCGTCCTCCGGCAGCTTTTCGAACGCATAGACCAGGCCATACTTCTTGGCCAGCGTGATCGGCTTGACGTCCTTGTCGCCGCGGTTCTTGTGGACGCGCAGCATCGTCGCGAGCATGGCGCGGTGGACCAGGGTCTGAACCTCAGCCAATGGACGATCTTCGGCAGTCGACAGGTAGAAGTCGGTCCATTCGAAGTCGCCGGTCTTGTAGCGGATCGAGACGGAGGCGGTTGTACGCTGGGTCATGTTACATTTCCTATGCACTTTGGGACTATTGTCCGAGGTTTTGTATTAGCCGAACGCTTTCGCGATGAACTCGCCGGAGAAGTTGAAGTCGATCATCGACTGGTCGCTTTTGTCCTTACCCGGATAATCGAGCCGCGTCAACACATGAAATGCGACCGAGCCGCAGAGGGCCTGGAAGAGCGTGTTGTAGCATCCGATGACGTTGCCGAAGCCGGCCACCTTTAATTTTTCTGTTGGGATCGTAGCGAGATACCCGTTTCCACGGGGATTTTTAACGATCAGGCCGAAGATGTACGGCGCGACGATGTCGGCGTTCTCCTTGGAGATCATCTCCTCCGACAGTTTGGTCCAGTCGGCAAACTTGAACAGGCCGCGGTAGCGCTCCTTCGGCTTGGCCAGATAACGATCGAGCAGGAGGAAGCTGAGGCCCTTTGGATCCCCATTGACCGAATTTGCCAGATCGAAGATGACAAAGCGGTCTTCGTCCATGCTAATTGGCTCGCCGTGCTGCGGCGTGATGCGAATAGAGCCTTTAATCGGCTCACCGCGTGCTCCAAACATCGCTTCGGGGGTCGTCGGGTCGGTGATATGCTCCTGGACCTTGGTCCATTCGCTGCCGTCCGGGTTGGGGACGTTGTCATATTGCGAGCCGTGCAGGTTTTCCTTGTCATCCGCGGCGCGGTTGGCAAGGAAGGTCAGTTCGCTCTTCGACACCCAGAAGACGGTGTCGTCGATCAGGTTGCTGAAGGTCTGGTTCTGCCAGGCGCGCATGCGGCGGTGGACGCCGAGCGAGTGTCCATTGTCCACGGACGGTGGAACGACCGCGACGTGCACGAGGATGGCGCCTTCGATCCGGTTCGCCGGTGACAGCGCCTCGAGCTTCTCATCTGCGCTTTCAACGGTGAACGGGTTGCCGCCGTTGAGGCCGATGAGGCTTCCGGCGTATAGGTATAGTGCCATGCAGGGGCTCCTTCTTTTCCAAATTCCTGACTGTCTATGCAATAGACGGGCCATTCGGTCAACAGGTATTTTTATTTTTCCGCACAATTTTTGATTTGATCCGTCTGCTGACGATCATCGCATATGTAAAGAAAATGGGATTTTTCTTACATTACCGAAATTACATGTCAATTTTTCGGAGTGAACCGAAAATGGGTCGGAGTGGTTTTCGACACCACATCCCGGCGTAATCACACCGTCTCTCGGTTTGAGCTATCCGACCCATGGGCTACTAGGGCAAAAAGTCCCCGGTCACCGCTTGCTCGCTATTATGAATGAGAGCCATCACAGAAGGCCCCGAGGTACTGCCTCCACGCCAGATGAGCTGTATGCCAGAAACGATTTTTCGTGTCAAGGCCCCGGTAATGAGCCAGAAGTGGTACCATAGTAGCGTTTTTCGCCGATTATGTGCCAAAAGTAACACAATGCGGAGATTGTGAGCGATATTCTCCGCATTTATTGATCAGAATGGCGGCTCGAGCTCGTCAGGCCGGCCCAGGATGAAGTTGGCGCCGGCTTCCGCCGCGGCGAGCTCTTCTTCGGTGATAAAGCCTTCGAAGTGGAGATCCCGGGCCGTTTGCCGGCGCTCGCGGGCCTGTTTGTGGGCCGATGGCCACTGATTTTCTGGGATCATGGGGGTTCTTTCAGGTCCGGGGTTACTTGCTGCACTCATCTCCGACCAGCTCGGAGACTGGTATGAGCCGTTTTCGCCCCGTCCTCGATCGGTGATATAGCCGAGGCCGGAAGACCTGTCAACTGTACTTCCAGACCGAGACACCGGCTTTTTCTGCGATGTCGACCATCATGGCCGTGCCGCGCCCGCCGGCGAAGGCCAAAACAAGATTAGGCCGGCCTTCCTCGAGCATCTGCCGGTTGCGCTTGAAGCCGGCGCTCTTGCCATGCTTGTCCCAGTCAGCCGGGAAGATCTCCTGCGGCACGCCGCGGTACTTTGCCCACTGGCCCGCGAAGCTGTCGGCGCCGCGCGCCGCTCCCTGGATGATCACGAGGTCCGGGTAGCTGTGATGCCAGACGTCGAGGATCACGAACAGCTTCTCCCTGTTGGGGTAGTCGCGGCCACCGCAGACGAGGATCCTCATTTGCGCGTCCTCGCTGTGTGCCTGAGAGCTACGGCGCCGGCGCGCTTGGCCGCGTCGACCGTGTCGAAGTAGAGGCCCCCAAACTTGATGATCTCCTCACCGTACCCGGAGTGGTGCGTGATAGGAGGGAGCACCGGGTGCCGGTAGATCCAGCCTGTACCATAGTAGCTCTTGACCCAGCGGTCGTCGATCGCGTCACTCATGGTGTCTGCTCCGGCATGAACTCGTGCGCCTGCATAGCTATCGTCGCCAGGTCGCGCTTGCTGAAATAATCGAAGACCTCCGGGCATCCGATCTTGTGGAACCAGAGGAAGTCGACGGCCCAGTGCACATCGACAAGGCGGACCTTGTCGTCGATCAGCTTCTCGTCGACCTGCTCGACCATGTCCATGATGCGCCGGCGGATCTCCGCCTTCGTCTTGTTCATGTAGTAGCGATGCGACGCGGTCGCCTGAGTGCTGAAGGTAGACATCAGTAGGGGTCCAGGTTGGTGTACTCGAAGATGTACGGGCCGAGGCCGACGTCAATGAAGAGGCCGGACAGGTTGTCGCGCCGGCGGAAGTGGAAATGCCACTTGCCTGGCGTATGCCAGATCTGGATTTCCTCGTCGTAGCCGCCGAGCCTGAAATTCTTGACGAAGCGCCTCATTGTCCGTGATCCTTTAGGTATTGCCTGATCTCGCGCTGGTTCAGAGGCCAGAAGAGGCAGAATGTGAGAGGGCCGGCGTCGAGACGCAGGAGGCGGTGGTCAGGACTGACGGTCTTGCAAAAAGCAGACCAGATCCAGGGCCC
>CALAHL010000547.1 GCA_937891725.1 uncultured Rhodospirillaceae bacterium
CCTGGGTCTTGCGGTCGCGGCCCTGTTTTGCGGAGCCGCCGGCGCTGTCGCCCTCCACCAGGAAGATCTCGGTGCCCTCGTTATCGGAGCGGGAGCAATCGGCCAGCTTGCCGGGCAGGCGGAGCTTACGGGTCGCGGTCTTGCGGCTGATCTCCTTGGCCGCCCTGCGGCTGAGTCGATCCTCCGCCCGTTCGATCAAGCGGTCGAGCAGGGCGTTGGTGGTCTCAGGGGCCGCCGAGAGCCAATGGTCGAAATGATCCTTGACGGCTGTCTCGACCAGTTTCTGTGCCTGGGTGCTGACCAGCTTATCCTTGGTCTGGCCCTGGAATTGGGGCTCCCGGATAAAGACCGACAGCATATTGCAGGCACCAGCCATGATGTCGTCGGCGGTGACCTGAGCGACCTTTTTGTTGCCGACCAATTCGCCATAGGCTTTGATCCCGCGCAGCAGCGCGGTTCGCAGGCCGGCTTCATGGGTGCCACCTTGCGGGGTCGGGATCGTATTGCAATAGGCATGCAGGAAGCCGTCGTCCCGGTCGTCCGGCCAGGTGACCGCCCATTCGACCCGTCCCTGATTTCCGCTGACCTCCACGTCCCCCGCGAACGGGGTGACGGAGATCGTGCGGCGACCGTCGAGCGCCGTGTTCAGGAAGTCCGATAGCCCGCCCGGATAATGCAGGGTGGCTTCGGCTGGCGTCGCGTCGCCATCCTTCAGCATGCCTTCCGGGCAGCGCCAGCGGATTTCAACGCCCTTGAATAGGTATGCTTTCGAGCGTGCCATCCGGTACACGGTACTGGCGCGAAAGCGCAGGGTGGTCCCGAAGATTTCGGGATCCGGATGGAATCGTAGGGTCGAGCCGCGCCGGTTCGGCACCGCTCCGACCTCCTCAATCGGGCCAAGCGGCGCGCCGCGGCTATAGCGTTGCAGGTACAACCGCTTGTCACGGGCGACCTCGACCACCAACTCGTCGGACAGCGCGTTCACCACCGACACTCCGACCCCGTGCAGACCGCCGGCCGTCGCGTAGACCTTGTTGTTGAACTTTCCACCCGAGTGCAGGGTGGTCAGGATTACCTCCAGCGCCGACTTGTCCGGGAACTTGGGGTGCGGGTCGACCGGGATACCGCGGCCGTTGTCCTTTACGGTGCAGCACCCATCCTCGTGCAGCTCGATCTCGATCCGGCTGGCATGTCCCGCCACCGCCTCGTCCATCGCGTTGTCCAGCACCTCGGCGACCAGATGATGAAGCGCGCGCTCGTCCGTGCCGCCGATATACATTCCGGGTCGGCGCCGGACCGGTTCCAGTCCCTCGAGAACCTCGATATCCTTGGCGGAATAGGCCCCGTCATCTGCTGCGGCAGCGGCGGCGTTTGAAGCGAAAAGATCGGCCATGGCTCGGTCGTCCGGGACGGATTGCTGAAAGAAAGCGTAGTCTATCCTGTGGTGCGCAAAAGCGCGAGTAGCAGATATGGTGGTTTTATGAGCTCCGTTGATCAAGAGACCCGAACGCCGAAGGGCGAGATGCAGATCCGTACGGTCGCGATGCCGTCGGATACAAACCCCAACGGTGACATTTTCGGTGGCTGGGTGCTCAGCCAGATGGATATCGCTGGCGGGATCGCCGCGGCCAGCCGGGCAAACGGACGGGTCGCAACCGTTGGAATTGAGGCGATGACCTTTATCAAGCCGGTCGGTATGGGCGATATCCTTTGCTGCTACTGCGAGATCGAGAAGCTCGGCCGCACTTCGATCACCAT
>CALAHL010000548.1 GCA_937891725.1 uncultured Rhodospirillaceae bacterium
AGACCTTGATCGCTCCGTGCTCGATATACAACGCACCCTCGTACTGGAGCCTCGCCATTTCGGAGCGCTCTCCGGCCTGGGACTCATCAATTTGGCGAAAGGCGACAAACCTGCCGCCCTGAAGGCGTTCAATGCGGCGCTCGAAATCCATCCCCATCTGCCTTCCAAGGAGCGCATTGACGCGCTACGGAAAGAGCTGGCAGGCGAGAAGCTCTAATCGAGAGGCTTGAGAGATTATGACGGACAGTTTCGATCTGGTGGTGCGCGGTGGCATGGTGGTGACACCATCCGGTCCCTCGGAGATGGATATCGGGGTGCGGGGTGGGAAGATCGCAGCCTTAGGTGACCTTGGGGCTGCCAAAGCTGCGGAGGTATTCAATGCCTCGGGCCTGGTGGTCCTGCCAGGGGTAATTGACAGCCAGGTCCACTTCCGGGAGCCCGGTTTAGAGCACAAAGAAGATATCGCCCACGGCTCAAAGGCAGCCGTCATGGGCGGGGTCACCGCGTTCTTCGAGATGCCTAACACCTCGCCGTCGACGATCGATGAAGCGGCCCTGAACGACAAGCTGGCCCGGTCGAAGGAGAGCGCGTGGTGCGATCACGCCTATTTCATAGGTGGCGCCGAGGAAAACGTCGACCAACTGGACAAGCTGGAACAGTTGCCTGGATGTGCCGGTGTGAAGATCTTCATGGGATCATCCACCGGCTCGCTGTTGGTGGAGCGGGAAGAGATCCTCCGCGCGATCCTGCGCAACGGTCGGCGCAGAATCTCAATCCACGCCGAGGACGAGGATCGTCTTCGGGAACGCCAGCATATCGCTAAAGAAGCTGCCCACCCGCGCGCGCATCCGATCTGGCGCGATGTGGAAACCGCCGTCATAGCCTCACGGCGGATCGCCGAGATGTCGCGGGAGACCGGCCGTCCGGTTCACGTGCTGCACGTGACGTCCGCCGAGGAAATGGAACTGTTGGCACACTATAAGGACACGGTGACGGTCGAGACCACCCTGAACCACCTCACCTTGGCCGCGCCGGATTGCTATGAGCGACTGGGCACAAGGGCGCAGATGAACCCACCGGTTCGGGATGAGAGGCACCAGGCCGCAATCTGGCGGGCGATCGTGGACGGAACCGTCGACGTCATCGGCTCCGACCACGCGCCGCACAATCTTGAGGAAAAGCAGCGGGAGTATCCCTCCAGCCCCTCCGGGATGCCGGGTGTGCAGACCTTGCTGCCGCTGCTGCTGGATCATATGTCGCAGGGCCGGTTGACCTTGGCCCGCCTGGTTGACCTGACCTCGGCCGGCCCGCAGCGGATCTTCGGGATTGCCGGGAAAGGTCGGATCGCCATGGGTTATGATGCCGATTTCGCCCTGGTCGATCTAGGCGAACAACGGGAAATCACCGACGACTGGATCGCCAGCAAATGCGGCTGGACCCCGTTCGCGGGCAAAACCGTCCGCGGCTGGCCGAAGGGCACGATCGTGCGTGGGACCGTTGTCATGCGGGAGGATGAGGTTCTCGGCACGCCGACCGGCCAACCGGTCCGGTTCCGCATGGGCTGACCTGCGGAACCCCTTACTGACCGGTCTCTTTGGGACCGGTCACGCTGGGGCCCACCTTGTCGGCGATGATCGGGAAAATCACGGTGCCGTCGCTGGCCTTATAGGTCCACTTCTCGATCGGACCGAGTTTGTCGACCCCATCCGGATCTCCGAGCACCTTGCGGAGCTGTTGCTTGGTCTCGACCCCCTCGGCTTTCTGGATCAGATCGTCCTTGGTCTTGTGAAAACAGGCCGTAAGCAATACGGTCAGGGCGAGCACGGCAAAGATTGTCCGCATGGGTCAGGCAGCCTCCAAGCTGCGATTGGCGAGCACCGACGGCATCGGGCCGCCGGTCGCCCAGTCGATCAATTGCACAGTATGCACGGCCGGCACGTTCTGTCCTGCAGCCGCGACGCCCGCACTGATCTGGGTCAGGCAGCCGATATTTCCCGCCGCAATGATCTCGGGCGCGGTGACTGCGATGGTCGCGACCTTGCGGTCCCTTAGGCTCGTCGCGATCTCCGGCTGGAGCAGATTATAGGTCCCGGCTGACCCGCAGCAGAGATGGCTGTCCGGCACGTCCCGTACCTCGAAGCCCAGCGTCCGCAGCAGGGCTTGCGGCAGGGACTTGATCTTCTGGCCGTGCTGCATCGAGCAGGCTGAGTGATAGGTGACCCGTTGCCCGGTCGCAATCGTCGGAGCGGGCAGACCGAAGCTGTCCAGAAACTCGGTGATGTCCTTGGTCAGATCCGCAACCTTGGCGGCTTTGGCTGCATACGCGGTGTCCTCGCGCAACATGAAGCCGTAATCCTTGACCGTGGTCCCGCAGCCCGAGGTGTTGACGATGATGGCATCCAGCCCGTCGCCGTCGATTTCGGCGATCCAGGCATCCACATTGGTTTTCACCGACGCATGGGCCTCCGCTTCCATTCCCATGTGATGGGTCAGCGCGCCGCAGCAGCCGGCTGCGGGCGGCACCACGACCTCGACCCCCAGGCGGGTCAGTAGCCGGATGGTGGCGTCATTAATCTCCGGATCCAACACCCGCTGAGCGCAACCGGCGAGCAGAGCCACGCGCGCCTTCCTGGCGCCCTCCGCTGCAAAAACACCCGACCGGTCGAGATTGGAGCGCGGAGGCACCCGCCTCGGTGCCAGGGACAGCATCGCTTTCAGCCGTCCGCCCATCAGATTTCCGGCCAAGGGTGCCAAGGGCCGCGCGAACCATGCACCGGCCAGAGCCAACCGGAACCGGTTTGGATAGGGCAGCAGCAAAGCCAGCGCCTTGCGCAGCGCCCGATCCAGGAACGGACGACGATAAGTCCGCTGAATATGGGTGCGGGCATGGTCGACCAGATGCATGTAGTGCACACCGGAGGGACAGGTGCTCATGCAGGACAGGCAGGACAGGCACCGGTCGATATGTTTGACCTCTTGCGCGCCAGCGGGCCGGTCGTTCTCCAGCATGTCCTTGATCAGGTAGATCCGGCCGCGGGGACTGTCGAGTTCGTCGCCGAGCAAGACGTAGGTCGGACAGGTGGCCGTGCAGAACCCGCAATGGACACAGGACCGCAGGATCTGATTCGCCTCGGCGATTTCCGGGTCGGCAAGCTGGGCCAAGGTGAAATTGGTCTGCATGGAAGAGATCCGCCAGGGCTTTGTCTGAGATGATGCGCACCATACGGGTGCCAAGGGTCGTCGGGCAATGTGGATCAACCGGTTCCCGTCAATGTTGGCGACATTACCGCTCTGTTAACTATACTGGGAGTCGGATGAAAGCCGAATTTCCAGGCTTGACGCAGTGGTTAGG
>CALAHL010000549.1 GCA_937891725.1 uncultured Rhodospirillaceae bacterium
GTGTGGCGATCACGCTCTGGTTCTCCGCGCCACCCGAGGGCCTGCCGCCCCAGGTGATGCATGCCGCCGCCCTGGTGGTCTTCACCATCGGGTGCTGGGCGACGGTTCTGCTGGCCGAACATCTGGTCGCTCTGACCTTCTTCCTGTTGGCGATGGTTCTGGGGGTTGGGACCGCGCCGGTGATCTTCTCCGGCTTCGCGAGCCCGGCCTTCTGGCTGGTGTTCGGCGGACTGATCATCGGGGCGGCGGTTGACCGGACCGGCCTGGGGCGTCGGATGGCGAACCGGGTGGTTGGCAAGTTCACCGGCGGATATCTGTCCGTTCTTGCGGGCGTGGTGACGGTCTGTCTGGCCCTGGGCTTCGTGATGCCGTCCACCATGGGGCGTCTGGTCCTGCTGCTGCCGATCGTCTTGGCGTTCGCCGAACAGCTCGGATACGGGCCTGCGTCCAGGGGCCGGACCGGGCTGGTCCTGGCGACCGGGTTCGGCTCCTATCTCGGGCCGGTGGCGATCCTGCCGGCGAACGTACCGAACAACGTGCTGATCGGAGCCGCCCAGAACTTCCACGGCATCCAGATCCGCTATTTCGACTATCTGCTGGTGCATTTCCCGGTCCTCGGCCTGTTGAAATCGGTCGTGGTCGTGGGCGTCATCTGGCTGCTGTATCGCGACACGCCGGCCCGAAACCCGTCGGGTGAGGAGCTGCCGATCACCGAGGTCCCCGATTACTGGTCGACCGACGAGAAGCGTCTGGCCTTTCTGCTCGGCACCGCCCTGGTGCTGTGGGCGACGGATTCCATCCACCATGTCTCACCGGCCTGGATCAGCCTGGGGGCGGGATTGATCTGTCTGATGCCGGGCGTCGGCCTGGTGCCGCCGCAGGCCTTTCGGGACAAGGTGCCGATCAATCCGCTGATCTATGTGGCGGGCATTCTCGGCGTGGGGGCTTTGGTCGCGCAAAGCGGCATGGGCGAGGGGTTGTCGCAATGGGTGATCGGGGTGTTCGATCTCGATCCGGCCCGACCGGCCCATAATTTCTTCGTTCTGTCCGGTCTCTCGATGCTGCTCGGCACGGTCTCGACCATGCCGGGGGTGCCGGCGATCCTGACCCCGATCGCGGGCGATCTCGCGGCCGCGTCCGGGCTCTCGATCGAGGCGGTGCTGATGACCTTCGTGATCGGGTTCTCGACCGTGTTCTTT
>CALAHL010000550.1 GCA_937891725.1 uncultured Rhodospirillaceae bacterium
GTCCACCGTTACCCGTTCATCGACTTTGTGCATGGTCTGCCCGATCAGCCCGAATTCGACGACCGGACACAGGCGCTTGATGAAACGCGCGTCCGAAGTGCCGCCTGTGGTGCTCAACTCCGGGTGCCGTCCGGTGACGTCGTGGATCGCCTCCGAGACCAGCGCCGAGAGAGCTCCGGGCTCGGTCAGAAAACTTTCGCCCGAACACGACCAGGTGAACTCGTAACGCGCGCCCTCCTCCCGATCGAACGAAGCCCGCAGCATATCGGCCAGCGAGGTGGAGCTGTGCAGATCGTTGAAGCGGATGTTGAACACCGCCTTGACCGAGGCCGGAATCACATTGGTCGCCGGATTGCCCACATCGACCGTGGTCAGCATCAGGGTGGTCGCCGGAAAATGGTCCGTCCCCTCGTCCAGCACGCCGCTGGTGAACGGCTGCAGCATCCGGACCAGGCGGTGGATCGGATTGTCGGCGAGATGGGGATAGGCGGTATGGCCCTGAACGCCCTTCACCACCAACGTGCCTGTGAAGCTGCCGCGCCGGCCGATCTTCGCCATATCACCGAGCGCGGCCTGGTTGGTCGGCTCCCCCACGATGCAGAAGTCCGGCACCTGGCCGTGGGCTTCCATCCAGTCGAGCACGCGGGTGGTGCCGTTGACCGACGGTCCTTCCTCGTCCCCGGTGATCAGCAGGCTGATCGACCCCTTCGGGGCCTCGGCCCTGGACAGATAGCTTGCGGCGGCCGCGACAAAGGACGCGATCGCCCCCTTCATGTCGGCCGCCCCCCGCCCCCAAAGCTGACCCTCGGCGATATCGCCCGAGAACGGATCATGAGTCCACGCGGCAGCGTCTCCGACCGGCACCACATCGGTGTGCCCGGCGAAACAGATATGCGGAGATCCCGCGCCCCATCGCGCGAACAGATTGTCGACCGAATCCGTGCCCTCCGCCTCGAACACCAGACGATGGCACTCGAAGCCCATCGGCCGAAGCACGCCCTCCAGCAGGGAAAGCGCGCCGCCCTCCTCCGGGGTCACGCTGGGGCAGCGGACCAGCCGGGCGGCAAGATCAACAGCATCAATGGGCGAGGGCGAGGCGTCAGTCACGGAGCAGATCGTTGATCGAGGTCTTCTCGCGGGTCTGCGCATCGACCTGCTTGACGATCACCGCACAGGACAGGGACGGGCCGGGCTGACCGTTCGGCAGAGCCTTGCCGGGCAACGAGCCGGGCACGACCACCGAATAGGCCGGAACCCGACCGACAGAGATCTCGCCGGTCTCGCGGTTGACGATCTTGGTGGTCTTCGACAGGAACACACCCATCGACAGGACCGCCCCCTGCTCGACGATCACGCCTTCGACGACCTCAGAACGGGCACCGATGAAGCAATTGTCCTCGATGATCACCGGATCGGCCTGCAGCGGCTCCAAGACACCGCCGATGCCGACACCGCCTGAAAGATGCACGTTCTTGCCGATCTGCGCGCAGGACCCGACGGTGGCCCAGGTGTCGACCATGGAGCCGCTGTCCACATAGGCGCCCAGGTTCACGAAGCTCGGCATCAGCACCACGCCCGGTGCGATAAAGGCGGAGCGCCGGACCACGCAGTTCGGAACCGCCCGGAACCCGGCTTCCCGGAACCGGTTCTCCCCCCAACCGGCGAATTTGGACGGAACCTTGTCCCACCAGCCGGAGGGGCCCAACTCCGGATCAGTCGGACCGCCGGGGATCAGTTCCATGTCGTTGAGCCGGAAGGACAGCAGAACCGCCTTCTTGAGCCACTGGTTGACCTCCCACTGATGGTCGCCCTTCGGCGCCGCAACCCGGTAGGTGCCGTTGTCGAGCCCGGCCAGAGCCGTCTCGACCGCGTCACGCACCGCACCCTTGGTGGAGATCGTGACCTCGGCCCGGTTCTCCCAGGCAGCATCGATGGTGGATTGCAGATCGGTCGTGGACATGAAGATCACCCGGCTGGTTCGAGACAAACGGCCCGGAGTTCCGAGCGCCGCGCACTTTGGCGAGCGCGGCGGAGGCTGTCAATTTCGATCAACCGCGTCGGTCCAGCACACCGCGCAGAAAGCTTACCAGATCTTCGCCCACATGATGGACATGGGCTTGGTCGGCGCCGTCCTGGGCCCAGTCGAAATCGGATTTCAGCCAGACCGTTCCCATGCCTAAATCATGGGCCGGCAGCAGGTTCTTGGCCATATCCTCGACCATCACCGCGCTGGAC
This sequence comes from uncultured Rhodospirillaceae bacterium, assembly GCA_937891725.1. GTDB lineage: Bacteria > Pseudomonadota > Alphaproteobacteria > Thalassobaculales > Thalassobaculaceae > JANSYC01. The sequence continues at coordinate 2,236 of CALAHL010000550.1, forward strand.
GGCTGGATCCCGGTGATCTCGATCAGCGCCCGATAGGGAGCGGGGTCCGGTTTCGGGGTGAACTCGGCGGCGACGATGTCGTGAATATGGTCGAAATGCCGCGCCACGCCCAGCCGCGCCATCACCCGTTCGGCATGGGGCACCGAGCCGTTGGTGAAGATCACTTTGCGGCCCGGCAGGCGCGCCAGCAAACCATCCAGCTCCGGCGACGGATCGACCGGAGTGACGTCGATATCGTGCACGAAATCCAGAAACGGGATCGGGTCCATGCCATGTTCCGTCATCAGGCCACGCATGGTGGTGCCATGACGGCGGAACAGGTCGCGCTGCAGGGCTTTCGCGTTGTCCCGGTCCAGATCGAACCGGTCCTGGATAAACAGGGTCATCCGCTCCGACACCTGCACGAAGAGGTTCGAGCGCGCCGGGTAGAGCGTGTTGTCGAGATCGAACACCCAGGCGCCCACAGAGGCGGGGTCGAGCTGTCGCGTAAGGGGATCGAGGTTCGACACGGAAGGTTTCCCGATTGGCTGTTTTGCATCCATCCGTCTAGACTGTCGACATGTTGGGGACGGGGCAAGCGGGATGAGTGCGCAGAGCATGCAGGACGACGCGGCGATCGATGAAGCTATGAGTTCGCGCCAGATCGACGATTTGGTGGACTTGGTGACATCGGGCGCCCTTTCCCTGCATCCGGGACCCGTGCTGATCATCGGACGGAACGGCACGGTCCTGGGCAACAACCTGCTCGGAACACGGCTGGCGCGGGACTATCAGGAGCATCAGCTGCCGGCTCTCAGCGCGATGGTGGACGCGGTGCTTTCGGGCGCCGGCCCGCAGACGTTCAAGCTGGAAGACGAGGAGATCTCCGCCACGATCGATTTCGCGGTGATACCGGTCGAAGGCAGCGATGTGGCCCTCGCCTTGGGCCGCGATGTATCGCTGGATCAGAACCTTCGAACCGCTCTCGTCGACAGCCGGCAGCGCTACAAGGACCTGATCGAGATTTCCTCGGATTTTGCCTGGGAAACCGGCGAGTTGGGGCAGTTTGTCTTCGTCTCGGCGAGCGGCGCTTTGGGATATGAGACCGAGGACCTTGTCGGACGCAGGGCGGACGGATTCATGGTGACCGGCGACGGGATCGATTTTCTCAGCCCGTTCGTCACCGAAGAGCCGGTGATGGGCGTCGAGATCCGGTTGCGGCGCGCTGATGGCGGAGTGGCGATCCTGGAAGCCTCGGCGGCGCCTCTGTTCGACATGGAGGGCGTCTGGAAAGGCGCGCGCGGTCTCTGCCGGGATGTGACCGAGGCGCGCCGCCGGGATGCAGCTTTGGCCAAGGCGCAGGATCGTGAACAGCTCACGGCCTACATTCTGGCCGCCATTCGAGACGAGGTGGAGCCGGAGAAGATGCTGGCGGCAGCCACCCAATCGGTGCTCAGGGCGCTGGACGGCGACGCGGCCGCCCTGTTCCGAATCGTCCCCGGCTCCGGCCTGACCCTGAGTCATTCCTCCGGTATTCTGCTTGATCCCGATATTCTGGAACAGGTTCATGAACCGGTGACCGAGCACCGCGAACCGGTGGTCATGGAAAACGCGGACGGGACCGTGCTCGCCCATCAGTTATCCTACCATAAGGAATTGAATGGGGCGGTGCTGCTTTGGCGGCGGGCGGACCGGCCTGCCTGGGATGAGGAAGAGCAGTCCCTGCTCGGTGAGGTGGCCAGCCAGTTGGGCATCGCCATGCGCCAGGCCGAAGCCCATCGCCATCTCCATGTGCTGTCCACAACCGACGCGATGACCGGGCTTCTGAACCGCCGCGCTTTCCAGGACGAACTGTCGGCCCGCCTGTCTCGGGCAAACGATGGACGCCACGGTACCCTGACCTATGTGGACCTCGACAATTTCAAACAGGTGAACGATGTTCGGGGCCATCAAACCGGGGACAAAGCCTTGATCCACCTTTCATCGATTCTCAAAGAGCAATCCAGACCCGGCGACCTGATCGCCCGTCTCGGCGGGGACGAGTTCGCGCTGTGGCTGGAATCGACCGACCGGGACCAGGCGGCGCGCCGGGCCGAGGCGATCTTGCAGGCGGGGACGGCGTTGAAAGTGTATTCTGGCTCTCCGGAGAAACCAGTCGGATTGTCGCTCGGCCTCGCCCTTCACGCCCCGGGCAGCTCGGAATCGATGGAAAGCCTGATCTTGCGCGCCGACCAGGTGATGTACGAGGTCAAGCATGGCGGAAAAGGCTGGTATCGGATCGCAGCTGAGGAGGACCAGGCGAAATCATGACTCTGCAGGAACGCCGCGAACCCGAAGCGAGCATCACCGGCAAGGAACTTGAGAACGCCGCGCGTATCGCTAGAGGAACCGATGTTGAGGCGCGTCGGTCCTTGGCCACGCGCGAAAACTTGCCGCCCGAGCTTTTGTTCTTCCTTGCGGAGGACAAGGACGACGGGGTGCGACGACAGGTGGCCGGAAACAGGCAAACGCCCCGTCGCGCCGATCAGTTCCTGGCCCGCGATCACGATGAGGGCGTGCGCGCCGCCGTCGCCGACAAGATGGCGCAGGCCGCCCACAACATCGCGACCGAGCGCCGGACCGCTCAGCGCACGCTCGGGATTGAAGTGCTGGAGACCTTGGCACGCGACACCGCCGCGAAGGTGCGGTCGCGTCTTTCGGAGGCGATCGGCGACCTTGACAACGCGCCGGAGGACGTGATCCGGCAAGTCATCGAAGTGCTGGCCCGCGACACCGCGATCGAAGTGGCGCGACCGGTCCTCGAACGCTCCACCTTGCTCTCTGATGACTTCTTGGTCTCTTTGATCGAGGCGCCGAATGTCGACGACACAAGGACGATCATCTCCAAGCGCGCGCACGTCTCGGAGCGGGTGTCCGACGCGATCGTCGGAAGCGCGGACGAAGGGGCGATCACCTCGCTGCTGTCGAACACTTCGGCGCAGATCCGCGAGGAGACCCTCGACAAGCTCCTGGAGGCGGCCCCCGGAAAAGCCGCCTGGCACGCACCGTTGGTGCGGCGCCCAAAACTGGCCGCACGACAGGTCGATCGATTGGGCGAATTCGTGGCGGCGGCCCTGGTGGAGGAACTCGCCAATCGGACCGATATCGATGCGGCCAGCAGCAAGCGCCTGCGGGAGATGATGAGCCTTCGGATCGACAGCGAAGATCTCACCTCGACCGATCCGAGCACGCGCGAGCGCAATCGGGTGGTTGAGCTGTACAATTCCAGCCGGCTTGGACCGAAAGTCATCGAGGACGCGCTTCGCCAAGGCCGCCGTGCATTCGTGATGGCCGCCCTGTCGGTGCGCAGCGGGCTGGATGAACCTGCGGTTCATGCGATGGTGAACTCGGCCAGCGCCCGGGCGGTCACGGCGCTTGCGTGGAAAAGCGAGCTCTCGATGGACCTCGCCGAGAAAATCCAGCGTCAGCTGTCCTACATCCCCGACACCAAGGTGATAAGACCCGGCGTGAAGGGTGAGTATCCGATCTCGGTTGACGATCTGCAGATGCAGATCCGGATGTTCGCGGAAAAAGGCGGCGCCGCCTGAGGGTCACCCCGGTCGGACGTAGGTTCCCATACCGTGATTGGTGAACAGTTCCAGCAACACGCCATGCTGCACCCGACCGTCGATGATGACCGCGCCCTCGGCGCCGCCTTTGACCGCATCGATACAGGTCTCGATTTTCGGGATCATGCCGCCTGAAATGGTACCGTCCGCGATCAGCGCCAGCGCCTCCGAGACGGTGATCTCCGGAATCAGGTGGCCGTCCTTGTCGAGCACGCCTTCGACATCCGTCAGCATCAGCAGGCGGGTCGCGTCGACCGCGGCGGCGACCGCTCCGGCTGCAGTATCGGCATTGATATTGTAGGTGCCGCCGTCTTCGCCGATCCCGATCGGGGCGACGACCGGAATCATGTCCTGCTCGACCAGCCGCAGCAGCATCTGGCCTTCCACCTTGGTCGGTTCCCCGACAAAGCCCAGATCCAGCACCTTCTCTATGTTGCTGTCCGGGTCGGTCTTGGTCCGCCGCAACTGACGCGCCTTGATCAGCCCACCGTCCTTCCCGCTGAGCCCGATCGCGAACCCGCCGGCGGCGTTGATCGCCGCGACGATGCCCTTGTTGATCGTCCCGGACAGGACCATCTCGACGATTTCGACGGTTTCCTGATCGGTCACCCGCAGCCCGTCGATGAACTCGCTCTTGATCGCAAGCCGGGCCAGCATCTTTCCGATCTGCGGCCCGCCGCCATGGACCACGATCGGATTCATGCCCACCTGTTTCAACAGAACGACGTCGGCCGCAAACTTGAGCGCGAGACTCTCGTCTCCCATGGCGTGGCCGCCGTACTTGATGACCACGGTCCGGCCGTTATAGCGGCGCATATAGGGCAGCGCCTCGGTCAGGATTCCGGCCTTGGACAGCCATTCCGCCCGCCGCTTCAAATCGATCCGCTTCATCGCCATCCTGCCCCGCTTCGAGTTAACCCACGAGCGTTATAGCCCGGAACCGGGCGGGATGGGCAAGAGGACGTGCCGGCGCCAAGCCGTCTAGACAGTTGCAGCGCCGTCGACCTTCTTCGGCTGCGATGTTCCGGCGCTGCCGTCCCCTCGAAGATTGACCAAAGACTTCAGCATGTCGAACCAGAACGTGGCCCCCAGCGACAGTGCCACTGCGGTAATCAGCCACCCGAAAATGGGGATCAGGAAGTTATTGAAGCCGGTGCAGGAGTCATCGGAAAAATTATTGAAGGTACAATGTTCCGGCCACCCGATTGGAAGTTGAAATTGCAGTGCTTTCAGATCGTCGCTTGATATTTTTTCGAGTTCCTCGGCGGACTTATCCTGAACGATCTTGGTGGCAGCGGTAACCATCGCGGCGCGTAATTCATCGTTATTCCAGACTTTGTCCGCAACCTGAAAGGTGTTGGCATTTAAGCCAATCGCAACAAAGAGACTGACCCCGAACAGAAACCACTGGACCCTGCGCGCGTACCAACCGCCCACGGTCGACATGGACTCGTTGAACCAGGATTTAACTTTGTCTCAAAGACTTCGATTTCGCCGGCCGCTTCCGCCTTGAAACCTCTCAGAAGAGCCTTGATCCGTTCTGCCTCAGGACTGAGCGACGGAATAGCGTCGATGGCCGCATCGATTCTCGCGAGACCGGCGGTCAAGTCAGATGCAACCACCCCCGTCGGCACCGAAACGTCTGAGCCTCTGAACAGGTAGGAGATAAAGCGGTCGGCCGGAATATTGCTGATACCGAATTCGCTCTTCAACTTGATGGGCCCGGGCAACGTCGTCCTGGGACCCGCGCGATTGAGGCCGATCAACTGCAAACTCTGCAGGAAGTCACGCGCCAACTCGTCGCTCATTAGGGACTTGAGACCCGTTTCCAGATTGTTGCTCCGAAGCTCAAAGATCTTAGCGACCCACTCCTGCAAGGCTGTGCAGATCAAGCTGAGCACCAAGTACATCAGCATGAGCGCGATTCCGGTATCGAGAATTGGGCCCAACATGGCTTACCCCCCAGATTGAATAAATCCAGCGGAACAATGAATGCTTCGAAAGTTATCGTAAAGATTTATTTCGCGAAACGCGCGAGTTCTGCCCGTAGTTCTACAATCCCAATGCCTTTATCGGCACTGGTCACGCGCACCACCGGATGTGCAGCGGGCCTCTTCAACAGCTCTTGCTTGATCCCGGCCATGACGGCAGCAAGCTCGGCGCTCTTGGGTTTGTCGGCCTTGGTCAGGATCACCTGATAGGACTGGGCCGCCCGATCCAGCAGGTCCATCGCCTCCCGGTCCTGCTCCTTGAAGCCGTGACGGCTGTCGATCAGCAGGTTGACCCGCTGCAAGGTCGGCCGGCCGCGCAGATAGGCGAACAGCGTCTCGGTCCACAGATTGCGCTTCACCTTGGAAACCTGCGCATACCCGTATCCGGGAAGGTCGACGAGACCGATCCGCGCGCCCAGTTCGAAAAAGATCAGTGCCTGGGTCCGACCCGGCGTATTCGACGTGCGGGCCAGCGTCTTGCGCCCGGTCAGCGCGTTCACCAGGCTCGACTTGCCGACATTGGAGCGCCCGGCGAACGCCACCTCAGGCAAGCCCTCGGGGGCCAACTGATCGGAGGTCGCCGCCGCCCAGGTGAAATCACATTCCTTGGCGAACAGCAGCCGCCCGACCTCGAGTTCCTCGGGTGTGAACTCAGGTTCGGGGTCGGCCGCGGTGTCCTGTTCGGTCAAGCCTTTACACCCATCCGCTTCATGATCACCCACTGCTGCAGGATCGAGAGCAGGTTGTTCCAGGTCCAGTAGATCACCAGCCCGGCCGCGAAACTGGCCAACAGGACGGTGAACATCACCGGCAGGAACATGAACACCTTGGCCTGGATCGGATCGGCCGGCTGCGGGTTCAGGCGCTGTTGCAGGAACATGGTAATACCCATCAACACCGGCCACGCGCCGATCATCAGCATCTGCGGCGGATCCCAGGGGATCATGCCGAACAGATTGAACAGCGACGTCGGATCCGGCGCCGAAAGGTCCTCGATCCAGCCGTAGAACGGCGCGTGCCGCATCTCGATCGAGACGAACAGCACCTTATACAGCGCGAAGAACACGGGAATCTGGATCAAAATCGGCAAGCACCCGGCAGCCGGATTGACCTTCTCGGTCTTGTACAGCTGCATCATCTCCTGGTTCAGACGTTGCTTGTCGTCGCCGTACTTCTCCCGCATCTCGGTCAGTTTCGGCGTCAGCTTCTTCATTTTCGCCATCGAGCGATAGGATTTGTTGGCGAGCGGGAAGAAAATCAGTTTGATCACGACCGTCAGCGCCAGAATGGCCAGGCCGAAGTTTCCGAGCACGCCGTTCAGGAATGTGAGCACGTGGAAGAACGGCTTGGTCAGGAAATAGAACCAGCCGAAATCGATCGCCAGATCGAAATTCTTCACCCCGTACTGGGTCTCGTAGCCTTCCAGCAGATCCAGCACCTTGGCGCCGGCGAACAACCGGTTGGTGACCGACGACTCGCCGCCGGCCGGCACCGAAATCCCGTCGCCCAGATAGTCGACCTGGAACCGGTCGACCTGGTTGCGGAGGGCGTGTTTGAAATTCCAGCGGTGCGTCTGCTCCTGGTTCGGCACCAGGGCCGCCAGCCAGTACTTGTCGGTCATCCCGATCCAGCCGCCCGCCTGCTCCGAGACCGGCTGCACATCGCCGTCTTCCTGAAGATCGTCGTAATCGACCTCCTTCAGGGTCTCATCGAACACACCGATCGGTCCTTCGTGCAGGATGTAGAATCCGGTGGTCTTCGGGATTCCGCCCCGGCTCAGCAAGCCGTAGGGAAACAGCGTGACCTGCTCGGCGCCCGCATTCCGAACCTTCTGCTCGACCGAGAACATGTAGTGCTCATCGACCGTGATCGTCCGCTCGAACACCAGTCCCTCGCCGTTGTCCCATGTCAGGGTGACCGGCGTCTCCGGGGTCAGGCTGCCGCCACCGGAGGTCCAGACCGTATCCTTGTTCGGCAGGTTCACCCCACTGTCCGGAGCGGCGACCCAACCGAATTCGGCATAATAGGGTCTGCGCAGAGCCGTCGGCTCCAGCAGATGGATCTGCTGGCTGCCCGGCGAAAGGGTCTCCTTGTAGTCGCGCAGCACCACATCGTCGATCCGCGCGCCTTTGAGCGAGAGCGAACCGGTGATCGTCGGCGTCTCGATCGCAATCCGGGGAGCCTCTTTCAAGGCCTGCGCGCGGGTCAGATCGGTCCCGATCGTCAGATCGCCAGGGACCGGCGCCGTAGCTCCGACGGCGGGAACACCTGGGGTGGATGACGCGGCACCGTCAGTACCGGTCGCCGGTTGCTGCTGCGCGGCTATCTCTGCCTGCCTAGCCTGCTCCGCCTCCATGCGCGGGATCTCATAGAAGAACTGGAAACCCATCAGGATCACGAACGAGAGAACGAGCGCGATAATAAGGTTCTTCTGATCGGTCATCTGGACAGTCCGTCGGTTGCGCGGTCGGGGATCAGGGGATCGTCGGCATCAGGCCGGGCCCCAGGCGTTATCTCTTGGCAGAGCGGTTCTACATCGGAAAGGCGGTACTGCGCGAGGGGGGGAACCGGATCAAATCCCGCCCCGCCGCCCGGACGGCAGCGTGCGAGCCGTTTGATCGTGAGCCAGAGCCCGCGACCGGGTCCGTGTTCGCGAATGGCCTCGACCGCATAGGCCGAGCAGGACGGCTCGAACCGGCAGGCCGGCCCGAGCAGCGGCGACACCACCAGACGATAGACATGGATCGGCGCCAAAGCCAGCGCTTCGAGGACGATGCGGCCCGAACTCCGGGCTTTCCGGCGCGCGTCGGTCACGAGGACGCCTCCAGCGCGCGGTCCCTCTTGGAGGGTCGTTTGGACCGGGGGCGCCCCGCGTTCGGTCGTGCCGTCTCGATCCGTTCAAG
>CALAHL010000551.1 GCA_937891725.1 uncultured Rhodospirillaceae bacterium
ACCCGCACCGACACCGCCAACCCAGGCGGAGCCGGCACCCCCGCCGCCGCCCGAGGTCGCAAAGCCGAAAACCCCCCCTCCTGCTGCGACGCCGCCGGAGACGGTCGCCAGTGCGCCGCCGCCGGAGGTGGCTCCGGCGACCGAGGCGGCACCGGTTCCGATTCCCGAGCCATTGGCTCCCAAGGTTCCGAAGCCGGAGGTCACGAAGCCGAAGCCGGTGGAGACCCCGAAGCCCGAGGTCGCGAAACCCGAAACGGTCGAGGCGCCCAAACCCGAGGTGGCCGAGGTTCAGCCGGCGGACGCTCCGCCGGTCCCGACCATGCGTCCGACCCCGCCGCCGCGTCCTCAGGTCGCCCAGACGCCGGAGCCTCCGAAAAAGAAGGAGCCGGAGGATCCGTTCGCCAGCATCCTCAACACCGTTGCGGATTTCGAGAAGAAGCCGCGCCCGACCGAGGTCGAGCCGAAACAGCAGCAGCAGGCCGCGAACACGCAACGCCAGCTGGCGCCGTCCAATCCGGACCGGCCGCTGTCGGTGTCGGAACTGGATGCGATCCGGCAGCAGATCTCCGGCTGCTGGCTGGTGCCGGCGGGGGCAAAGAACGCCGAGGAGCTGGTGGTCGAGATCCGGGTCCGTATGCGGCCAGACCGGACCGTCTCGAATACCGAAATTCTCGATCAGTCGCGGATGTCGGAGCCGCACTTCCGGGCCGCCGCCGAAGCCGCCATCCGCGCTCTGCGCAATCCGCGCTGCTCACCGCTCAATCTTCCGGTCGACAAATACGAGACCTGGAAGTCCTTCGTGATCACGTTCAACCCTAGGGACATGCTGTCATGACCGATCTGACCCGTTCTGTGAAACTCGGCTCGGAAGACGTCGCCGAGCCGCTTCCCATCTCCGCTCCCGTTGTCTCCGCCACGCGCCTGTGCCCCGACGTCTCGCGGCGGATGTTCGCGCGGCTGGCCGGAGGAGGTGCCGTGATCGGTGCGCTCGCGAGCCTGGGAGCGATAAGCCCCGCCAGGGCGGAGCTGAGGATCGACATCACCCAAGGCCGGGTCGATCCGCTGCCGGTGGCGATCGAGAACTTCAAGGGCACCGATTCCGAGACCACCAGGATCGGCACCGAGGTCTCCGGGATCATCCGCGCCAATCTGGAGCGCTCCGGGCTGTTCAAGATGATCGACCAGGCGGCCTTCGTGCAGACCGACATCGTGTTCGACGGTGTGCCGCGGTTCGGCGATTGGCGGATCATCAACGCCCAGGCGCTGGTCCACGGCCGGGTCTCGACGGTCGGCGACGGGCAGTATCGGATCGAATACCGGCTCTGGGATGTGTTCGGCGAGCAGTACATGGCGGGAACCGCCCTGACCGCGATCCCCGAATCGGTTCGGCGCGCGGCCCATATCATCTCCGATATGATCTACAAGCGGATCACCGGCGAGGACGGATATTTCGACACCCGGATCGTCTACATCGCCGAGAGCGGGCCGGCCAACCGCCGCCGCAAGCAGCTTGCGATCATGGATCAGGACGGCGCCAACCATAAGTTCCTGACCGACGGCAACACGCTGGTCCTGACGCCCAGATTCTCTCCGACCCTGCAGGAGATCACCTATCTCGCCTATTACAACAACCGTCCGAGGGTCTACATCTTCAATCTGGACACCGGTCAGCAGGAGGTTCTGGGCGATTTCCCGGGCATGACCTTCGCCCCCCGGTTCTCGCCGGACGGCAACAAGGTCATCATGAGCATGGCCCGCAACGGCGTGACCGACATCTACACGATGGATCTGCGCACCCGGCAGGTCCGACGCCTGACCGACACCCAGGCCATCGATACTTCCGCGACCTTCAGTCCCGACGCACAGCGAATCGTGTTCAACTCCGATCGTGGCGGCAGCCAGCAGCTGTACACCATGAATGCAGACGGCTCGAACGTGCAGCGAATCAGCTTCGGCGACGGCCGCTACGCCACGCCGGTCTGGTCGCCGCGTGGCGATTTGATCGCGTTCACCCGAATTTTCGGTGGTCGTTTTCAAATCGGCGTGATGCGTCCGGACGGATCGGGCGAGCGATTGCTCACGGAAGGATTCTCGGTCGAAGCGCCGAGCTGGTCGCCGAACGGGCGGGTCCTGATTTATTTCAAGGAGCAACCCACGGATCGCAACGGAAAAGGCGGCGGAGCGAAGCTCCATTCGATCGACGTAACGGGCTATAATGAACGCGAGGTGGTCACGCCGCTGGACGCGTCCGATCCCGCATGGAGCCCCTTGATTAGATAGGGGTTCTCAACGTATAAGAACACTGTCGCTCGGGTCAGGAGCGCAGGCCGTCCGCTTGCGCGTGGCCGATCGAGCTCGGGAGACCCGGAGGTTCGGGCTGAAACCTCGTAGGGGCGGGACGCCCGAATTACACAGTTTCCGGAGGGATAATCCAAAATGCGCATGAAATTTCTGAGCGTCTTCGCAGCCGTCGCCCTTCTCGCCGCGTGCGAATCGGCTCCTGATTCCGGTGCGAATACCGGCAATGTTGGCAACGCAAGCGTTGTGACACCGGCTGGCCCGACCCCGGGCTCTGCGGAAGACTTTGCGGTCAACGTTGGGGACCGGGTGTTCTTCGGCTTTGATCAGTCGACCCTGACCACCGAAGAGCGGACCGTTCTGGAGCGGCAGGCTTTCTGGCTGCGCCAGTACCAGAACGTTGCCGTTGTCATCGAGGGTCATGCCGACGAGCGCGGTACCCGCGAGTACAACTTGGCTCTGGGTGAGCGTCGGGCATCCGCCGCGCGTGACTACCTGGTGTCTTTGGGCATCAACTCAGGCCGTATCTCCACCATCTCCTACGGTGAGGAGCGTCCGATCGCGGTTGGCTCGAACGAAGAAGCATGGGCACAGAACCGGGTGGCGATTTCGGTCGTCCGCTAACGGATCTGCCGACGTCCTGACTTCGGTTCGGACGCGTTCGATCTAAAGATTTTGCAGACCGGCGGCCCGTCTAT
>CALAHL010000552.1 GCA_937891725.1 uncultured Rhodospirillaceae bacterium
GCTGACCCGGTCGACCGTGAACGGATATTACGACCACAACTACCTGACCATCGCCGAGCGGGTGACCGATCACATCGGTGCCGTGGTGCCGAACGTCCCGCGCCAACGGATCTGGAAGGTGCGGGCCAAGCGGGTGGTGCTGGCGACCGGCACGATCGAGCGGCCCCTGGTGTTCCGCGACAACGACCGGCCCGGCGTGATGCTGTCCAGTGCGGTGCGCGGTTACGCCGTGCGCTACGGCGTTCTGGCCGGGCGGCGGCCGTTGATCGTGACCTCGAATGATGACGGCTACCGAACCGCGATCGCCCTGCACGACCGGGGCGCGCGGGTCGCCTGCATCGTTGATCTGCGCGCGGAGCCGGACGGCACTCTGGTCGACGCCGCACGGTCGCGCGGGATCGAGATCCATGCCGGACATTCGTTGGTCGGCAGCTTGGGACGCGGTCGGGTGCAGGGGGCGGAGATCGCCAAGATGACCGCCGACGGCACCGGACTCGATGGTGCGGTCCGGCGGATCGACTGCGATCTGATTGCGATGTCGGGTGGCTTCAATCCGACCGTGCACCTGTTCAGCCAGTCGCGCGGCAAGCTGACCTGGGATACGGAGCGGTTTATCTTTGTGCCGGGCACCGCCCATGAGCCGCAGGTGTCGGTCGGCGGCTGCAACGGTGAGTTCACCGTCACTCAAGCGATCAAGGATGGCCTTCAGAAGGGCGTCGAGATGGCGCGCGAGGCCGGGTTCACCGGCCGCAAACCGGCAGCCCCCGAGGTCTCGGAGCCGACGTCGACGGCCGAGCGGACCCTGTGGCTTCTGCCCTCGACCAAGCCTGTCGGCCACAAGGGCAAGCACTTCGTCGACTTCCAGAACGACGTGACGGCGGCCGACCTGAAGCTGGCGACCCGCGAGGGCTATCGCTCGATCGAGCATGTCAAACGCTACACCACCACCGGCATGGCGACCGATCAGGGAAAGACCTCGAACGTCAATGCCCTTGCGATCGTCTCCGAGACCCTGGGTGTCGATGTGACCCAGGTCGGGACCACCACCTTTCGCCCGCCCTATACACCCACCACGATCGGCGCCTATGGCGGTCGGGACATCGGCAACCTGTTCGATCCGGTCCGCACCACTGCGATGGACGGCTGGCACCGGGAAAACGGGGCAAAGTTCGAGCATGTCGGACAATGGATGCGCGCCTGGTATTACCCGAAGACCGGTGAAACCCTTAGGCAGGCTGTGGACCGGGAATGTCTGGCGGCTCGGACCGGCGTCGGTCTGCTGGACGCGTCCACGCTGGGCAAGATCGACGTGCACGGTCCCGACGCGGCCGAGTTCCTGAACCGGATCTATTCGAACGCCTGGCTGAAGCTGGGGGTCGGACGCTGCCGCTACGGTCTGATGCTGAAGGATGACGGCATGGTGATGGATGACGGGGTCACCACCCGGATCGCCGAGGACCGATTCCATATGACCACCACCACCGGTGGGGCGGCGGCCGTGCTGTCCTGGATGGAGGAGCATCTTCAGACTGAATGGACAGGGATGAAGGTCCATTTGACCTCGGTCACCGAACAATGGGCGGTCGCCAGCATTGTCGGCCCGAAATCCCGAAACGTGCTCGCCAAGCTGACCGATATCGATCTCTCCAACGATGCCTTTCCGTTCATGAGCATGCGGGAGGGGACAGTCGCGGGTCTACCGGCCCGGGTCTACCGGATCTCGTTCACCGGCGATCTGGCCTTCGAAGTCAACGTGCCGCGCCGCTATGGCCGGGCGCTGTGGGAGGCGGTTATGGAAGCCGGCGCCGAGTTCGACATCACACCCTATGGCACCGAGGCGATGCACGTGCTTCGGGCGGAGCGCGGGTTCATCATTGTCGGCCAGGACACAGACGGTTCGGTCACGCCGAGTGATCTGGGCATGGATTGGATCGTCTCGAAGACCAAGCCGGACTTCATCGGCAAGCGCGGCATGGCGCGTCCGGACCTGCAGGACCCGAACCGCAAGCAACTTGTCGGTCTGCTGACGGAGGATCCGAACGAGGTGATCCCGGAAGGAGCCCATGTGGTTGAGGATCTGAAACCGCAACCGCCAATGACCATGCTGGGGCACGTCACGTCGTCCTACTACAGCCCGAATGTGGGCCGGTCGATCGCGATGGCGGTGATCAAGGGCGGGCATCGGCGGCATGGCCAGACGCTCAGCGTTCCGCTGGTCGGGCGCACCCTGAAGGTGACGGTTGGCGAGCCTGTGTTCTTCGACAAGGAAGGGAGCCGGAAAGATGGCTGAGGCAACGGCTCTGAGTGCGCTTGACGGCGTCACCGGCCCGCAGGGAGGTGCCTGGGATGCCGGCATCGTGCTGACCGAGGTCCGGTTCCCGACTCTGCTGAACCTGCGTGGCGATGCGTCCGATGCGGCATTCGGAAGTGGCGTCGAGTCAGCGCTCGGCGTTGTGCCGCCGGCGGCGCCGAACACGGTGTCGCAGATCGAGGGACTCGCGGTGCTGTGGCTGGCACCCGACGAATGGCTGGTGGTCTCCACGGGAGAGGCGGAGGATCTGGCGGGCAAGCTTGAGGCGAAACTTTCCAGTGTGTTCGCAACAGTTGTCGATCTGTCCGACAATTACGTCTGCATCCGCATCGAAGGGGCGCAGGCCCGCCGGGTGCTGCAGAAGGGCTGGACTCTGGATCTGCATCCGCGCGCCTTCGGGGCCGGCCAATGCGCGCAGTCGATGCTGTCCCATGCGCCGGTGATCCTGCGGCAGACCTCAGATGTGCCCGGATACGAACTGATCGTGCGGCCGTCCTTCGCGAAATACACCTGGGAGTGGCTGGTCGACGCCAGCGCCGAATATGGCCATCGGGTAGCATAGGGTCGAGCCGACGACACATTAGGTATTTGTCGACCCAGCTCAGATCTAGAGACCATGGAACGAGGAATTTCGTGAGCCGAGCCTCAGATGTGCGCTGGACGACGATGCTGGCATTGTTGTCGGCGGCGGCGCTGATGTTCCGGGATTTCGATCTGTGGCTGTACCCTCGGTTCTGGGCCGAAGGGGCGACCGTTTACCTTGCCGAAGCCCTGACCAACTCCGATGCGGCCAGCGTGCTTACCGCACCGCATCTCGGGTACTACTCCCTGCTGGCCAATCTGGGGGGATGGTTGGCGGCGCAGCTGCCGCTTGAGCGGGCTCCGCTGGCCACGCTCGGCCTGTCGTTCGTAGCACAGATGCTGCCGATTCTGGTCGTGGTCACCGGACGAGCGGATGTGTGGAAGACCCTCGAGCGCAAGACGGTCGCCTGTCTGATCCTGCTGGTGTTCGGTCAGGCTGGGGAGTTGCATCTGACGATCGCGCTCTCGCAGTTTCACATGACCGTTCTGGCTGCCTTGGTCTATGTGGAGTTCGGTGCGCTCGCTCCGGACGACCGGCGCACGGCGCGCGAAGGTCCGTTGTTGGCCGTGTTGGCCTTAGCCGGGTTCTCCGGCCCGCAAGCCTGCATGTTGATGCCGGCGTTCTGGCTCCGACATCTCAAGAGCCGGCGTCCGGCGGATCGGGCCGCGTCGATGGTGTTGACGGCGGCCGTGCTGGTCCAGGCATCGGCGGTGATCCTATCCCCGGTCGGCGGGGCAACGGACCGCTTCGTTCTGCCGGACAATCTGGGCGAACGGGTCTGGGAGTTCGTCCAGGAAATGGTCAAATTCCCCCTGTTCGGGGACCTTTCGAACCGTGACGGCTTGGCAATCTTAGCGGTGGTGACGCTCGGTTCGGCGGCGTTTTTGATGTTGCAGGCGCGCACTGCTTGGAAAGGTCCGCACCGGGATTGGTTGGCGATTGCATGGTTTGTCTCGCTCGCCTCAACCCTTGCGTCGCGACGCATGTCGGGCGACGAGCGGTATCAGCTGATGGCCTGCGCCCTATTGGCTCTGCTTTTGCTGGCGCTCGCGGTGGATCGACGGCAGCCGATGATCTGGCGGCGCATCGCCTCCGTGCTGCTGGCCATCGGGATCGTCACCCAGGCGGCCCTTTGGCCGGGACGGATGGCCGGCTCCCACGATCCGGATTGGCCGAAATGGCAGGACGAGGTCCGGGCCTGGCGGGCGGGGGAACGGGACGACCTCCGCATCCATCCACAGTGGAGCGATGCCCCTTGGTCGGTCACCTTGCCGGAGCGGCTCAGGATACCCGCGAATTGATCGCGTCCAGGACCATCTCGACGGTGATCTCCGACATGCGGTTGTCTTTGTAGACAGCCCCTCCCGGCGGTGTGACGGCGCTGAGTGTGGGATAGAAATGGTCGATCGCGGGGGAGCCTCCGAACAGCCCGACCGTTGTCGCGCCGGTGGCGGCCGCCAGGTTCATCAGGCCGGTATCGTTGCTGATCATCACATTGCAGGTCTGCGCCAGGGCAGCGGCCTCCGATAGGGCGCGGGCGACCACCGGTTTGATTTCATCTCGGCCTTCGGCGATCTGCTCCGCCATGTCGCGCTCACCTGGGCCCGCCAGAAGAAAAATCGTGCCACCGGACTTTGCCGTCAGAGCGTCGGACAATGCGGCGAAGCGCTCAGCGCCCCATTGCTTGAAGGTCTCGCTTGAGCCGATGCCCAGGCCGAACCAGGGGCGTGGCATGCCTCCGAAGTCTCGTTCGATCGCGGCGCGGGCAGCCTCGGGCGGGGTGTAATGCGGAAACGGGTCGACCGTGAGCCCATTCTGCTCCAACAGCTTGGTGGCTTTTTCCGAGGGGTGCAGCCGCTCATCCCGTCGGACCAACGGGTGTTGGGTCGTCAAGAACATGTTCTGCCAGCCGATCCCGAACCCGATCCGTTCCGGAATGCCGGCAAAGGCCGCTGCCATGGCGTAGCGCGCGGAGCCGTGAAAGATCCACACCACCTCAAACCCCTGATCGGCCAAGTCCTGCCCAAGTCGTCGTGAGCCGAGGGCTCCATCGTGCCGCTTGCCTTCAAGCCCACGGAACAGCGGCAGAATCGCGTCGATCCGCGCATCGCCGGCGAACAGCTGATCGCCCAGGGCCCGCGCCTTGGTCATCAGTGTGACCGTACCCGTCCGCGTCGCCGCGGCGATCGCATCGATATGCGGCAGATGCCAGACCATGTCGCCGATCCCCGGCAGCGGCTGCAGGATCAGGGTTTTGCCGTATCTGGGCGTGGAAGGCGGGGTGGGAAACATAAGGGACCGGTGGGTTGGAGACGTCAGGGTGTGCTCTACACCACGCGGGGCCTGG
>CALAHL010000553.1 GCA_937891725.1 uncultured Rhodospirillaceae bacterium
AGTTGATGACGTCAGGCGTAACCATCTGAGCGGGGATACACAGATCGCCCTCATTCTCACGGCCTTCGTCGTCGACCAGAATGAACATGCGGCCGGCACGCGCCTCCTCGACAACCTCTTCGATCGATGACAGGGCGCCAACATAGACATCCGCGATCGACGACGGGGCGCCACTTTCTTCTTCAGCCATCACCGATCTCACTTGCCGCCGGGAACGGCTTTGGTGGTCATAAGGCGCGCAACGTATCGCGCAAGGAGGTCGACTTCCATATTCAAATCGTCACCTTCTTTGCGGTTCCGAAAGGTCGTGTTGTCCCACGTGTGTGGAATCAGGTTCACCCCGAAGCGCCGGTCGTCGACTTCGTTGACTGTCAGCGAGACCCCATCGAGACAGACTGAGCCTTTTTGAGCGATGTATCCCTCAAGTCCTGCCGGCACCTCGATGGTGATCCGGTGACTGTCGCCTTCGGGTCGAATGGAAATAAGATGGGCCAGACCGTCGACATGGCCGGTCACGAGATGCCCCCCCAGCTCGTCCCCAAACGCAAGCGCGCGCTCCAGATTGAGCTCTGTTCCCTCACCCCAGGATCCGAGCGTGGTCTTGGATAAGGTTTCGGCCGAGACATCGACGGCAAACCAATTGGGCACGCCGTCATCGACGGCAAGGCCCTTTTCGATCACCGTCAGACAAGCCCCTCCGCAGGCGATGGACGCCCCGAGTGCGATGCCGCCGCTGTCATAGGACGTTCCGATGGTGAAGCGCGTATCCCCGCGCGTCTCGACCGACAGGACACGTCCGACATCCGTGATGATTCCTGTGAACATGGCGCGCAACTTAAGCGCACCGGGCTCAGGTTTCCAGGCGGAAGATTTCCAAAATGTCGTGACCGATTGTCTCTACCGAGATCCGGATCATGCGTGGCGCCTGATCGACCCGCTCCAATCCAAGCTGCGCCACTCCCGGCAAACCGTCGCCTCCCAGCACCAAAGGGGCACGAAACCAGTCGATCTCGTCCACCAACCCGCCTTTGATCAAGCCGGCGGCCACAGATCCGCCGCCTTCGACCAAGACCCGGCCGAAGCCCAAATCTCCGAGCATCGCGAATGCCGCGACCAGATCGACACGGCCGTCCTCATCCGACCCGATGAGTCGAACTTCGCAGCCTTTAGCCTCCAAAGCGGCCACGGTGCCCGGGTTTGCGGCATCGGTAGTGAGGATGATCGTCCGCAACCGAGCCGCCGTCGCCAGCAGCCGACAACCGGCGGGCAGACGCAGCGTGCTGTCCAGCACAATCCGAGCCGGTGAGCGCGCTTCCAACCCCGGCAACCTACAATCCAGAAGCGGATCATCCGCGAGCACCGTCCCAATCCCGACCAGGATCGCATCTGACCGAGCCCGCATCAGATGGCCCCGCGCACGGGCTTCAGGGCCGGTGATCCATTTGCTGTTGCCGCTGGCGGTTGCAATCCGTCCGTCCAGCGAGGTCGCGAGCTTGAGGGTCACATGAGGACGACCTGATTTCAGCCGAGCAAGGAAACCCGCCATGAGTTGCGCAGCGTCTTCCGAGAGAACGTTGGTCACGACCTCTATTCCGACCCGCTCCAGCGCCAGAAGCCCGCCACCATCGACCCGCGGATCCGGGTCACGGATCGCCGCAACCACCCGCGAAAGACCGGCTGAGGCCAGCGCTTCCGCACAGGGTGGGGTCTGGCCATGGTGGGCACAGGGTTCAAGGGTGACATAGGCGGTTGCGCCGCGTGCAGCCGCCCCCGCTTGGCGCAAGGCCTCGGTTTCGGCGTGTGGCCGCCCTCCGGGCTGGGTGGCTCCTCGTCCGACGACCACGCCGTCCCGCACGATCACACAGCCCACCGCCGGATTCTCGGCCGTAGACCCCACAGCCCTCCTAGCCAGCCCCAGCGCCGCCCGCATCCAGCGGATATCTTCCGGCCTGGGTTGGCTCCTAGTCTTGGAGATCGTCCGCATCGCCGCCGGTCTGAATGGTCTCGACGAAGTTCTCGAAATCCTTCGCCTCTCGGAAGTTTTTGTAGACCGAGGCGAATCGCACATAGGCGACCTGGTCCACATTGCCGAGCGCGTCCATCACCATCTCACCGATCACGCTGGAGGGAATTTCGGTCTCGCCCATGCTCTCGAGCCGGCGAACTATGGCCGTGACCAGCCGCTCAATTCGGTCCGGGTCGATCGGTCGTTTGCGCAACGCGATCTGGATCGAGCGGGCCAGCTTGTCCCGATCGAAGGGAATGCGTTTGCCGGTTTTCTTGAGAACCGTCAGTTCCCGCAGTTGAACCCGTTCAAACGTGGTGAAGCGCGCGGCACAAGCCGGACAGAAACGCCGGCGTCGGATCGCGGTGTTGTCTTCCGTCGGCCGCGAGTCTTTCACCTGAGTGTCGTCATTTCCACAAAACGGACAGCGCATTCCCCTACCCCTTCTTCACGTTCATGTCGGACACAGCCAAATCGGCTCAGTCAGCCCGATAGATCGGGTAACGGCTGCAGAGCGCCTCAACCCGCTCCCGTACCGCAGTTTCCACTTGAGCGTCGCCATCCGGATTCCGCTCCAGAGCGTCCAGCACATCGCCGATCAGTTCTCCAACCAGCCGGAATTCCTCGACCCCAAAGCCGCGAGTCGTTCCTGCAGGCGTGCCCAGACGTACGCCGGAGGTCACCGTCGGCTTTTCCGGATCATTCGGCACACCGTTCTTGTTGCAGGTGATACCGGCCCGGTGCAGGGCGACCTCGGTCTGGTTGCCCTTTAGGCCTTTCGGCCGCAGATCGACCAGCATCACATGGCTGTCGGTGCCCCCGGAGACGATGTCGACGCCGCGCTTGATCAGCGTCTCGGCCAAGACCTTGGCATTCGCGACGACTGCGTGGGCATAGTCCTTGAACTCGGGACGCAGGGCCTCGCCGAACGCCACAGCCTTGGCCGCTATCACATGCATCAGCGGCCCGCCTTGAAGGCCCGGGAAGACAGCCGAGTTGAATTTTTTACCAAGATCGGGATCGTTCGACAGGATCATGCCGCCACGCGGCCCGCGGAGCGTCTTGTGGGTCGTGGTCGTCACCACATGGGCATGCGGCAGCGGTGTCGGATAGGCACCACCGGCCACCAGACCCGCAAAATGCGCCATGTCGACCATGAAAAACGCACCGACCTTATCGGCGATCGCCCGGAACCGCGCAAAGTCGATCTCGCGCGGATAGGCCGACCCACCCGTGATGATCAGCTTCGGCTGGTGCTCAACGGCCAGGCGCTCGACTTCGTCATAATCGATCCGCGCGTCATCCGCCTTCACACCATAGGCAACCGGATTGAACCATTTACCGGACAGATTCGGCTTCGCACCATGGGTCAGGTGACCGCCCGCATCGAGAGACAATCCCAGAAAAGTGTCGCCCGGTTTCAGCAGCGCAAGAAACACCGCCTGGTTCGCCTGCGCGCCGGAATGCGGCTGTACATTCGCGTAGGTGCAGTCAAACAGCCTGCACGCCCGTTCGATCGCAAGGATTTCCGCCACATCGACCCATTCGCAGCCCCCGTAATAGCGGCGACCGGGATATCCTTCGGCGTATTTGTTGGTAAGCACCGATCCCTGCGCCTCCAGGACCGCGCGCGACACAATGTTCTCGGACGCGATCAATTCGATCTGCTCCCGCAGCCGGCTCATTTCACCGGTCACGGCAGCCATCAGTTCGGGATCCGACTGCGCCAAAGCGGTGCCGAAAAAGCCATTCGCATCGGTATGCGAGGATACGGCATTTAGCGGTGTGGCAGTGCTCATTCTCATCACCTCATCTGGTGCGTGGTAAACGCAGCGCGCTCGGCTTCAGATCTCAGAGGACATCTCAGACCGGCGGCGCCCCTAGTTTCTTGACCCGACCCGCATGCCTGTCACCACCGAATGGTGTTTGCAGGAATGCAGTCAGGCATTGTTTCGCGACTTCGGTGCCGATCAACCGGCCTCCAAGTGCCATGACATTTGCGTCGTTATGTTCCCGCGCCAACCGCGCCGTCGTCACGTCGTGACACAGTGCCGCCCGAATACCGGGGTGACGGTTGGCAGCAATGCTAATCCCGATACCGGTTCCGCAAACCACCACACCACATTCCGCCCGCTTCGACGTGATCGCATCCGCCATCGCATAGCCGAAATCAGGATAGTCAACCGAGTCCTTCGAATCGGTTCCCAGGTCCAAAACCTCGTACCCCTCCTCCACCATCACGGCCTTCAAGATTGACTTCAGTTCAAAGCCGGCGTGGTCGGATGCGATTGCGATCTGCTTTGCCATCTGATGATCACTAACCTTGTAAAACAAATCTGAAGTTCTAGTTTGGCGAACTGCGACCCATTTAACATTACACTGGGTACGGTTTTTCTTTGGTCTTTAGCGAAATGTCGATTGCCGATCCAGGTCACCGAGTCGGGTCTTATATACGCTCAATGCTCCGATACCGCCATATCTTGTGTCTCTTCGGCCCAAGAAAATGGCGCTTTGCGTAAAGTCAGATGACTTTACCGAATACCGCTTCGATACATTTGTATCTGGATGGCGATGTTACTCGACCCATTCAGTCTTTTTCAGAACCCCTCGAATAAAACCGAACGATCTGTAATAAAATTGATTGACTTGTGATGAACCGTATGTCAGTTAAGGATTACTTTTCCTCAACATGACTGAGCGTTTCGATGAGCGAAGAAAATCAGAACGACGAAATGAGCAATTTGGTGCTCGTTGACATGACCACGAAAGTGGTTTCTGCGTATGTGGGAAATAACCCTGTCGCATCAAGTCAAATTACTGAAGTTATCCATACAATTTATGGAGCGTTGATTAGTCTATCGAGCCCCACCGATGAGGTCGCGATCGAACCACAGAAACCTGCGGTTTCGATCCGGAAGTCCATTACGCCCGACTACATCATTTGTTTGGAAGACGGCAAACAACTGAAGATGTTAAAGCGGCATTTGCGGACCACATATGACCTCAGCCCGGAAGAATATCGTGCGAAGTGGGGGCTATCTGCGGACTATCCGATGGTAGCGCCAAATTATGCGAAACAGCGGTCTGAGTTTGCCAAGAAAATTGGCTTGGGAAAACAAAATACGCGCCGTAACGCGCGTAAGAAATAAGCCCTAAAAATTTGTAATAGGCGCCGCGTCTTTAAATATCTGATTTATACTGGGAGTCGGATGAAAGCCGAATTTCCAGGCTTGACGCAG
>CALAHL010000554.1 GCA_937891725.1 uncultured Rhodospirillaceae bacterium
TCGGTCCCAGCCTGCTGCACGAAATACCAGACCAGGCCGACCAGCAGCCCGGCGATGATCGCCAGCTTGACCCCGACCGAGATCTGCTCCAGCCGTTCCAACGCGCCGAAGCCGCGCGTCCAACCGACCACCAGGATCAGAATGAACACCGCACTGGTCAGCAGCTTGCCGTGCAATGGGTCGTCCAACGCGCTCATGCTGACGCCGAACGAACCGAACAGGTTGAGATAATAGGCAACGGAAATGAAATAGGCGAAGGCCAAAGCCCATGATGCGACCGTCTCCAGTCCGCGCTCCACGCCGGATTTCTGGAACTTCGGATGATCGAACACCGCGATATTGAACCGAATCGCCGAGCCGAACAGATAGGCCCCACCGCACAGCCCGGCCATCACCAAGGGGGCGAAGGCCTCGTAGGAGTCATTCAGGACCGGCCCGAGCACCAGGAAACCGCTGCCGATAATCGAGGCCAGCGGGGTGGTGGTTGCCCGCCAGATTTTGGCTTTCGCCACGCGCGGCAGGACCAGGATCCCACCGACGGCGATGATCGCGAACAGGATGACCGCATCTTCCATGCGAGAGACCTATTCCACGTGGGCTGCGGCCGCGTCCTCGATCCGCTCCACGAAGGTGACCAGCGGGGGCGTGACTCCATGGGCTTCCAGGTCATGGCGCACGCCCGGCGCGACACCGGTCAGAAACACCCGGACCCCGTTCTTTCGGGCTTTGTGGGCCAGCCCCTCGATCGTATGGGCAGCGGTCGAGTCGACGAAGGGAACGGCTGCAAAATCGATCACCAGACGGCGATAGCCGTCGCCGATCCGGTCCAGCACGCCCCCGATTGAGGCGGCCGCTCCGAAGAAGAATGCGCCTGAGATTCGGAAGACCACCACTTCGGGGTCGGTCCCCGCGCCCGCTTCATAGGGATCGCGGTCGTCCGATGGCCCGTCCGCCTGGTCTTCCGTAACCAGAGGGACCGCCCGCGCGTCAACTGCGGTCGTCCGCGACATCCGATGAATGAACAGGACCGAGCCGAGCGCGAAGCCCACCACGATCGCCTCCGTCAGATCCCGGAATATCGTCAGCCCGAAGGTGATCAGCAGCACCGCTGCGTCCCCTCGCGACGCCGAGAGCAGGGTCGCGATGGCCTGCCGCTCCACCATGTTCCAGGCCACCACCACCAGCACGCCGGCCAGGGCCGCAAGCGGGATCGCGGCGAACAATGGGGCCGCCACCATCATCACCAGCAGCAGAATGA
This sequence comes from uncultured Rhodospirillaceae bacterium, assembly GCA_937891725.1. Taxonomy (GTDB): domain Bacteria; phylum Pseudomonadota; class Alphaproteobacteria; order Thalassobaculales; family Thalassobaculaceae; genus JANSYC01. Next base: position 1,259 of record CALAHL010000554.1, read on the forward strand.
CGGAATGGAGCATTCCGGCGATCGGACCGCGCGCGCCGGCCCGCACGTTGGTTGCCGTTCGTGCGATCGTGCCGGTGACGCAGAGCCCTCCGAACAGGCTGGAGCCGATATTGGCGACGCCTTGGGCGACAAGCTCACAGTTCGAGCGATGCCGCCGTCCGGTCATGCCGTCCGCGACCACCGCGGACAGAAGCGATTCGATCGAACCCAGAAGCGTGAACGAGACCGCACTTGGCAGAACATCCAGAATCTTGTCGAACGAGACGGTCGGCAGGGACGGCATCGGCAATCCGCTCGGAATCCCGCCATAGACCGATCCGATGGTTTCGACCTCCCAGCCGAATGCCCAGCTTGCCGCTGCCAGTCCGGCGACTGCGATCAACATGCCGGGCCAGCGTGGCAGGAACCGGCGCACCCCAGAAATCACCAGCACGGCCGCGACCCCGATACCGACCGTGATGCTATCAAGGCTCGGCAGGCCGTCGATCAGCACCGGGATCTTCGCCGCCAGAGGGCCGGGTTCGGTTTGCGTCAGTTCGAGGCCGAGCAGGGGGCGGATCTGGCTCGCCAGAATGATGATGGCGATGCCGGCGGTGAACCCGACGGTCACCGGGTAGGGCACGAACTTTATGAAGCTGCCAAGTCGGAACAGGCCGACCGCCATCAGCATGAAGCCCGACAGGAAGGTCGCCAGGATCAGCCCGTCCATTCCGTGGATCTGAACTGTGGCCGCCACCAGCACGATGAAGGCGCCCGCAGGCCCGCCGATCTGAAACCGGCTGCCGCCCAGCAGCGACACCAGAAAGCCTCCGATGATCGCGGTGGTCAGCCCTTGCGCCGGCGTCGCCCCGGAGGCGATCGCGATCGCCATGGACAGCGGCAAAGCGACGATCGCCACCGTCAGCCCGGCCATCGCATCGGCCCGCAGACCGGCAAGGCCGTATCCTTCGCGAAGAACGGTTATGAGCTTGGGCAGAAACAGATCGGCGAAGCCGACTGCCTCCGCCTCCAGCCGACGGCCTGTGCGGGGCGTGTCCGATCCGATGGTCATCGCGGAATGTCCTAGAGGGTCTGGGGATTACTCCGCCAGCATACCCGTCACGAACCCCGGAAAGATATCACGCAAACTGGCACCGTCGAATTCGGCTTCGATGTTCTCGGCGACGATGCGGCGTCGGTCGAGGAAATTGCCGAGATCCGGATCGACGCTGCGCATACGGTCGAGATAGGCGCGCTTCTCCGCGTTCAACGCGTCGACGATCTGAGCGGTGGCGCGCGGCCCCTGGTAGACGACGCCGTGAAACAGAAACAGAGACCGCGACGATACCAGCCGATCCTCTCCAGCCGAGAAGATCAGCGGGCAGGCGGACATGCACATTCCACCCCGCTCAACCCGGGTTTCGACCTTCATGCCGTGGTGACGGGCCGAGTGGATCTGATCGGCGATGCGGTGCGCGGCGCGGGCGTCTCCGCCGGGGCTGTTCAAGGTGATGACAACCGGCTCGTTCCGGGGGGCTGCCAGCATGGCGCGGGCGAACTCGTTCACGAACAGCTCGGCGCTGGTCGACAGGATCTCGCCGGACAGGGTCACCGTTCCGCCGTGCTGGTCGATGGTCGCGGATTTGGCGGGGTGCGCCAGGATCAGCGCGAAAAGGAGCAGAGCCGGGCCAGAAACCCATTGTCGTATGCGGTGCGTGCGACTCAACGGACCCTCCGATGCAACCACGTCCCATGAATCATGACGTTTCGGTTACAGTTTGGGGTCGATTCGGCGACTCCGTCAATCTCGTGACGGTCGGTCAGGCCTTCGGGGCGCGGGTCGTCAGGGATTTCAGGACGCCATGCAGAGTGCTCAGCTCATCCTCGCTGAACCCGGCGCGGGTCAGCATCACCCGCAGGTTCTGCTTCATGATCGGGGCGGTCTGGGGCGGATGAAAGTAGTTCCGCGACTCAAGCTCCCGCTCCAATCTGTCGAGGAAGAATTGCCGCAGATGAACCTGTGCCGGCTCATGGTCGCTGCCGATCACCACGTCGGGCGTCGCGTCGGTCGACTGCCACCACTCGTATCCGATCAGCAGGACCGCCTGGGCCAGGTTCAGCGACGAGAAGGCCGGGTTGAGGGGCACGTTCAGGATCGCGTCGGCCACCACCAGATCGTCGTTGGCGAGGCCCGAGCGCTCAG
>CALAHL010000555.1 GCA_937891725.1 uncultured Rhodospirillaceae bacterium
CACCATCACCCAGGAGATGCTGCACCACGATACCGACTACACGCCCTATGAAGGCATGGACGTGACCGGCTGGCCGGCCGTTACGCTGACCCGTGGCAAGGTCGTGTGGGAAGAGGGTGTCGAGAGCTGCGAGGCCGGCTGGGGCAACTTCCTGGCGCGCGCCCCTTACGACTACATCAAGCCGCGCGGGGTGTTCCCGACACCGTTCAATCCGGTCTCGAGCGAGATCGAAGCCTAGTCCGAGTTCCCTCTCTTTCCGGAGTATTTGAAATGTCCCGTCTTATCACCGTCGCCGCCGCCCAGATGGGTCCGATCGCCCCCGACGAGTCCCGCGTCAGCGCGGTCAACCGGATGATCGAGCTGCTGAAGCAAGCCAAGGAGCGCGGCGTCAAGCTGGTCGTGTTCCCGGAGCTTGCGCTGACCACCTTCTTCCCGCGCTATTACGAGGAAGACATCTCGAAAATGGATGGCCACTACGAGCGCGGCGAGATGCCGAGCGCGGAGTGCCGGCCGCTGTTCGAGAAGGCCAAGGAATTCGGCATCGGCTTCTATCTCGGATACGCCGAGCTGACCGAGGACGGCCACCGGTTCAACACCTCGATCCTGGTCGACGACACCGGCAAGATCGTCGGCAAGTACCGCAAGGTCCATCTGCCCGGCCATTCCGAATACGACGGCAAGCGGCCCTGGCAGCATCTGGAGAAGCGCTATTTCGAGCCGGGTGATCTGGGCTTTCCGGTCTGGCGCACCATGGGCGGGGTCATGGGCATGGCGATCTGCAACGACCGCCGTTGGCCGGAAACCTATCGGGTGATGTCGCTGAAGGGGGCCGAGATCATCATGCTCGGCTACAACACCCCGGACGTGAACACCTCGGCACCGGAGCCGAACCATCTGCGGATGTTCCACAACCATCTGGTCATGCAGTCCAGCGCCTACCAGAACTCCTGCTTCGTGATCGGCACCGCCAAGGCCGGAATCGAGGACGGCTGCATGCTGATCGGCGGCTCCTGCATCATCCAGCCCTCGGGCGAGATGATCGCGCTGGCCACCACCCTGGGGGATGAGCTGATCACCTCAACGATCGATCTGGATCTGGCCAAGATGGGGGCGGAGACCGTCTTCAACTACGCCAAGCACCGGCGGATCGAGCATTACGGCATCATCACCGAGCAGACCGGTGCGACCCCTCCGCCGATGGAAAACGCGGCGGAGTAGGGCGAAGCTACTGGCACGCCACCCACTCTCCCATGTCGAAATGGAAGTGGTTGGCGTGGGCGGCGTCGGCGTCGGGACCGAGGACAAGCTGGAAGGTGTGGCAGGCGCCCTGGTGCACCTCGCGCAGAAAGGCACGTTCGTCCCGGTCGCCGTTCCAGCCTTGCAGGACGGTGACGTTGCGGTCGTCGGACAGCCGGAACCCGGCGATGTCGATCGCGTTGGCGCTGGCATGCTCGCTCGGCACCTTGCCCCGGCTGCTGTTGCGGAGGCGGCAGGAATAGGTGCCGTAGTGGTTGATCGCCGCCACCTCCCGGCCGAAATGCCGTCGGGCCGCCGGAATCACCACCTCCTTTTGCCAGACATGCAGGGCGGCCGCGACCGGGCAGGTGACCTTGGCGTTGCGGGTATAAGGGATCGGCGTGCCGGTCACCTCGACCGCCTGGGTAAAGCCGCAATAGGGGCCGGCCCGGCTGTTCGGCACCTCGGTGAACCGCTCCCGCACCTCCCAGAGCAGGGCGCGACACAATCCTGGGTCCCGGGACAGGGCGGCGAGGCGTACGGCGGTCGACCGGGTCAGTGGATCGGACAGGCTGAACGGGCCGCTGGGCGCCGTGGGCAGCTCTGGCGGGCGCGCGGTGCACGACGACAGCATCATCAGAAAGACCAGAGCCAAGACATGGCGCATTCGGTTCCCCATTTGCCTGCATCCCCATCGCACCCGCAGTATCCTTCTACGTGATTCGTCACCCGAACGGGGAGCCTCACCGATGGCAAAACGCCGACTGGACCAATTGCTGGTGGATCGCGGGCTTGTCGAGACCCGGTCCAAGGCGCAGGCGCTGGTGATGGCGGGCAAGGTGTTCTCGGGCGAGCGCAAGCTGGAGAAGCCGGGCACCCAGCTTTCCGAAGACACCGAGCTTGAGGTGCGCGGCCAGCCGCATCCCTGGGTCAGCCGAGGCGGATTGAAACTGGTGCATGCGCTGGAAGACTTCTTGATCGATCCCACGGGCTGGGTCGCGATCGATGTGGGGGCCTCTACCGGCGGGTTCACCGATGTGCTGCTGACCCATGGGGCAGCACGGGTCTATGCGGTGGATGTCGGCCACGGCCAACTGGCCTGGAAGCTGCGAACGGACGCGCGGGTGGTGGTGCTGGAGAAGACCAACGCGCGTCATCTGACGACCGAGCAGATACCCGAGCCGGCCGACATCGTGGTCTGCGACGCCAGCTTCATCTCTCTCAGAACCGTGCTGCCGGCGGCGATGGCGCTGACCAAGCCGGGCGCGAGGCTGGCGGCTCTGATCAAGCCGCAGTTCGAAGCGGGCCGGGAGCATGTGGGCAAGGGCGGCGTGGTCCGCGACACCGCCGTGCACGAGGCGGTCTGCGGCGACATCCGCGACTGGCTGGATGGCATGCCGGGCTGGCGGGTCGACGGCATCACCACCTCGCCGATCACCGGGCCGGAGGGCAATGTCGAGTTCCTGATCGTCGGCACCCGGGTGTAACGAACGCCTGCTACGCCGCCTCGACCTCGTGGCCCAGCGCATGGATCAGTTTCCGCAGCAGCTCGGCTGCGGCCTCCGCAATCACCGTGCCCGGCGGGAAGATCGCCGACGCGCCCGCGCGCTTCAGCTCCTCGTAATCCTGCGGCGGAATGACACCGCCTGCCACGATCATGATGTCGTCGCGGCCGAGCTTGGCGAGCTCGTCCCGCAGGGCCGGGATCAGGGTCAGATGCCCGGCTGCCAGCGATGAAGCGCCGACGATGTGCACGTCGTTCTCGACCGCCTGCTTGGCGGCTTCGTCCGGTGTCTGGAACAGCGGGCCGATATCCACGTCGAAACCGAGATCGGCGAACGCGGTGGCGATCACCTTCTGGCCCCGGTCGTGGCCGTCCTGGCCCATCTTGGCGATCAGGATCCGCGGACGACGGCCTTCCAGCTCCTCGAACTCGCGGACCAGTTTCTGGGTGGCATCGACCATGTCGCTCTTCCCCACCTCGCTAGAGTAGATGCCGGAGACCGTCTTGACCTCCGCCACATGACGGCCCCAGACCCGTTCCAGCGCCATTGAAATCTCGCCGACGGTCGCCTTCGCGCGGGCGGCGTCGATCGCGAGTTCCAGCAGATTGCCCTCGCCGGTCTCGGCCGATTTGGTCAGCCGGTCCAGCATGCGCTCGACCTCCCGCGGATCCCGCTCGGCCTTGAGTTCGGCGAGCTGGG
>CALAHL010000556.1 GCA_937891725.1 uncultured Rhodospirillaceae bacterium
ACCCTGATGCGAGGTCAGCCAGACCCAATCGTCATCCACAATGCCCATGCTTTCGGCCTTCTGGCGGTTGACATAGAGCTTGTTGAAACCGTGGATCTGGCGCAGCCACGCATTCATGCCGCCCCAAGAATGATACATCGCGGCCGGGCGCTGTGTGATCGCGTGCATCGGCAGATCGCTCTGGTCGATCATCTCCTGCTCGAACGGCGGGTACCAGATAGGAAGCGGATCGAAATAGGTGGAGATCCGTTCCCGATGCTCTGGTGGCGGCAGAACGTCGCCATGGCCTTCGGCCGCAAGCCGGAAGCGCTGCAGTGGCTCACAATAGATCTGCAGAACGATCTGGTCGGCATGCCCGATCAGACCGAGTTGAACTGCGGTTTCCAGGTATGCCTTGTTGGAGTGCTTGAAATACCGCTCCTCCGGCTTGAATTCGTGCCGCCAGAAGCATTCGTTCTCGATGTACTTCTCAAGCTGGTTCGGGTTCGGCTCACCCTTGCCACCCTTGTCGCCGTTCGGACCGCGATAGCCCGCCAGCGGCCCCACGCCAGGAGCGCGCTCATGGTTCACCAGATAGTCGGGATAGCCACCGGGATACTTCCGGCTCCCGTCCTCAGCCGTCAGACCCGGCAGACCGGCCCGCCAGCCCAGATCGATCAGCACCTCCTGGAAAGGGCGCACATCCCGGTCGGGCTGCAGCACCGGCTGGCGGATCGCATCGGCGGCGCCATCGGCATCGCAGATCGGCCGGTCGAGCAGGGAGATACAGTCCCAACGCTCGAGATACGTGGTGTCCGGCAGGATCAGGTCGGCATAGCTCACCATCTCGGAGGCGTAGGCGTCGGAGTAAATGATCTTCGGGATCTTATATTCACCGGTTTCCGGATCGATGTCGGTCAGTTTGTGGATCGTCCCCGGCACGTTCATCGAGGAGTTCCAGCTCATGTTCGCCATGTACATGAACAGCAGATCAATCGGGTATGGATCCCCGGCCCAGGCATTGTTGATGACCATATGCATCAAGCCATGGGCGGCGACCGGCGCATCCCAAGAATAGGCCTTGTCGATCCGGCGCGGGCTGCCATCGGCCTCTACCAGCAAATCTTCTGGCGAGGTCGGAAAGCCCAGCGGCGGACCCGGCATCGGCTTGCCGGCGACCACCTGGTCGGCTTTACCGGCCGGCTTGAGCGGCGGCGGGCACGGCTTGGGGAACGGTGGCTTGTAGCGGAACCCACCCGGCACGTCGATCGTGCCCAGCAGCATCTGCAGGACATGGATCGCACGGCAGGTGTGGAACCCGTTCGAATGGGCCGAAATCCCGCGCATAGCATGCATCGAGACCGGCCGGCCGATCATCTTGTCCTGCTTGCGTCCGGCCCAATCGGTCCAAGGCTGGTCGATCACGACCTCCTGCTCGAACGCCACATGGGCCAGTTCGGCCGCGATCCGGGTGATCTGATCGGCCGACACACCGCAGCGGGCTGCGACCGTCTCCGGCGCATATTGCTCGTCCAGATAGCGGTCCAGGATCAGTTGGAACGCCGGAACCACGACCCGTCCGTCCGGCAACCGGTGCTCTCCGGACATCGCCGGTGATACATCGGCGGACAGTGCATTCGCCACCGCCTCGGTCGTCTTGTCGAAACACAAGGGCGCGCCGTCCGCATCGCGAGCGAACAGCCCGTCATTGGCGGTGCCCGGCGCCTTGATCACCAGCCAATGGGCGTTGGTGTAGCGCACCAAATATTCCAGATCGACACGACGGGCCTTGAGCAACTGGTGGATGATCGACAGCACGAACAGCCCGTCGCTGCCCGGCCGGATGCCAACCCATTCGTCGGCGATCGCGGAATAGCCGGTCTTGACCGGATTGATCGAGACGAACTTCGCCCCCCGGCCTTTCAGCTTGCCCAGGCCAATCTTGATCGGATTGCTGTCATGATCCTCGGCCACGCCGAACATCATGAAATATTTGGTGTGCTCCCAGTCGGGCTCGCCGAACTCCCAGAACGAACCGCCGATCGAGTATAGCCCGGCC
>CALAHL010000557.1 GCA_937891725.1 uncultured Rhodospirillaceae bacterium
CATCCCAGGGCGGCGGCTACAAGGTCCTGGCCGACACCAAGGTCGAGTCGACCGTCGGGATCGGGCCGCGTTCCGAGGGCGGTTTCGGGATCGAAGTCGCGCTCAAGATCAGCCTGCCGGGCATCGACAAGGCCCAGGCGGAGGAGCTGGTCGCCAAGGCACACGAAGTCTGCCCGTATTCCAACGCGACCCGAGGCAATGTGAACGTAAAGCTCAGCGTCGCGTGATCACGAGAGTGTTGGCGTCCAAGCGCTGGCAGGCGAGAGCCTCCGATGCGATCCTTTTGGAAAACCCGCATCGGAGGACCCGCCATGCCCACCCTCGCAGAACAGCTGGACGCCAATACCACCGCCCGCCGTAAGGTGCTGTCGGCAGAGGACTGGGAAACGATCGACGGCTCGATTGCGGCGCTAACGGCCACCGGCATTCGATCGTCCGTCCTCGGGGTTGGCCAGACGGCACCCGATTTTGTCTTGTCGAATGCCGACGGCACCTCGGTCAGCTCGGCCGCGCTCCGGGCCAAGGGGCCGTTGGTGGTGAAATTCTATCGCGGGTCCTGGTGCTCCTACTGCAATGTAGAGGTGCGCGCTCTGATGGGCGTGCTGGACGAGATCCGGGGCTTGGGCGGCGACATGATCGCGATCACCCCCGAGATGCCCGACGAGGCCGCCAAAATGACCGAAAAGCACGGGCTCAAGTTCGAAGTGCTGTCCGATCCCGGCAACGCGGTCGCCCGGACCTACGGGCTGGTCTGGACTCTGCCCGATCATGTGCGCGGGTTCTACGGCCGGATCGGCCTGGATCTCGAACGGTCGAACGGCGACGACAGTTGGGAGTTGCCGATCCCCGGAAATTTCGTGGTGGCACCGGACGGCACCCTGCTCGACGTGTTCGCCGATCCGGACTACCGGGTGCGGCAGGAACCGGCAGATGTGGTGGCGGCGATCCGGCGCTGGCGCGAGGGCTGAAAATCAATATTGATCGCATCAATCAACCTTTCAGACAATCGGTTGAGACGGGCAGACTTCCGGCCCTGATCGTCACCGCGTGAAAGCTCTTCCGATGACCGCGTCCTCCGCTCCCTCGACCCATGCCATCGTCTCCGATATCTGGCGGTACGGTCTCCCCACCGCGGCTCCGCTCGATGCCCTGTCCTTGACCGGGGTGGAACCGGGTCTTCCCAGCAGTTTCCGGTTGGGTGCGGCGGGGCAGGCGGCGATCGCGGCGGCGGCTCTGGCGGCGGCCGAGATCTGGCGCGTTCGTTCCGGGCGGAGGCAATCGGTCTCGGTCGACCTGGCGCATGCGATGGCCGAGATGCGGAGCGAGCGGCATTTCAGCGTCGCCGGGGCCGAGACCCCGGATCTCTGGGACCCGCTCAACACCGTCTACGCTACCGGGGACGGCGGCTGGCTGCGGATGCACACCAATTTCGCTCATCACCGGGCCGGCGTGGTGAAGATCCTGGGCTGCGCCGATACCCGCGAAGCAGTGGCGGAGGCGATGCTGGGCTGGCGCGGTGAGGATTTCGAGACCGAGGCCTCGTCACGGGGCCTGGTGGTCGCCAAGGCCCGGACCTTCGCCGAATGGGACGCCCATCCCCACGCAAAGGCACTCGCCACCCTTCCAATGATGGAGGTGCGGAAAATCGGCGAGGCGCCGCCGACGCCTCTGCCGGCAACCGGAAACCGGCCGTTGAGCGGTGTGCGCATCCTGGACCTGACACGGATCATCGCGGGACCGGTCGGCGGCCGAACATTGGCGGCGCATGGGGCCGAGGTTCTGCTGATCACCGCCCCGCATCTGCCGGCGGTGCCGGGGCTGGTGACCGATACCGGACGCGGCAAGCGCTCTGCCCGGCTGGACCTGCGACAGGTGGCGGATAAGGCCCGGCTGCGGGATCTGGTGCGGGGTGCGGACGTCTTCCTGCAAGGTTATCGTCCCGGCGGGCTCGACGATCTGGGCTTTTCGGCCGAGGCGATGGCGGCGGTGAAGCCGGGACTGATCCGGGCCGATATCTGCGCCTATGGTTTTGACGGACCCTGGGCACCCAAGCGCGGCTTCGACTCCCTGGTGCAATGTGCGACCGGATTCAATCTGGCGGAGGGCGAGGCGGCGGGCACCGGCGGGCCAAAAGCCTTCCCGTGTCAGGCCTTGGATCATATCTCGGGTTACCTGCTGGCGTTCGGGATCATGGCGGCGCTGTTGAGACGTGCAGACGAAGGTGGCAGCTGGCAGGTCCGGGTCTCGCTCGCCCAGACCGCTCTCTGGTTGCGCGGGTTGGGGCGACTTCCGGACGGCCCATCTGCGTCCGATCCGGGTGAGGCGGAGGTCGAACCGTTCCTGGAGGAGACCCAATCCGGTTTTGGCGCTCTGCGGGCGGTCCGCCACAGCGCCGTCCTGTCCGAAACCCCCGCCAGATGGGAGCAACCCTGCGTGCCGCACGGAACCCATCAGCCGATGTGGTAAGAATCGACTCGGCGCATTTGGGCGGAAAGCCCGGGATTTCAGTGCGCGTTTCCCTCCTTGAGAGGCCCGCGTGTCAGCGCTGCGCGCCGTTTTCCTTGCCCCGACCACCCTTGGGGCGGTATCAGGGCGTCCTTTCGTCCCGATATCGCCACCGTGATGCGCCGGAGCGCGCGCCACACGCCAAGGAAGGCCCGTGCCGGAGTCCAAGCCCATCCCGGCCGAGAGCACAGCATCACCGTTGATTTCGGTGGTGGTTCCGGTCCTGAACGAACAAGACAACGTCGCCCCCCTGATCGCGGAGATTCGGGCGGCGCTTGGCTCTGCCTGCGCGTATGAGATCGTCTATGTGGACGACGGCTCGACCGACGCGACCCTCGCCACCCTGCAGGCGACCCGGGCGACGGCGCCGGAGCTGCGGATTCTCCAGCATGGGGAAAAGCGCGGCCAGTCCGAGGCCTTGCGCTCCGGCATCCTGGCAGCGCGGGGCCGTCTGATCGTGACGCTGGACGGCGACCGGCAGAACGATCCCGCCGATATTCCCAAGCTGATCGAGGCGCACGAGAAACTGGAACGGCTGGGAAAATCGCCGATCATGATCACCGGGCACCGGGTCAACCGCCGCGACACAATCGCCAAGCGTCGCGCATCCCGGGCCGCGAACTGGCTGCGGTCCCGTGCCTTACGGGACGACAATCCGGATACCGGATGTTCGCTGAAGCTGTTTGAGCGGGACCTTTACCTGCGGATGCCGTATTTCAGCCACATGCATCGGTTCCTTCCTGCCTTGGCCCAACGTGAGGGGGCGAGTGTCGAGGTGGTGCCGGTCAACCATCGGGCACGTGAACAGGGCGTGTCGAAATACAGCAATCTCGGCCGCCTGAAGGTCGGGGTGATTGATCTGTTCGGGGTGATGTGGTTGATGCGCCGCGCGCCCAAGGGCGGTCAGGCCCGTGAAGTGGAGTAGCGTTCGTGCTGCAGGGAATTCTCGATAACTTTCTGAACCTCTCGGTCGAAGAGAAGGTGATGCTGACGGTCGGGTTCGCCGGCCAGTTCCTGTTCGCCATGCGGTTCATCATTCAGTGGCTGAAGAGCGAGATCAGCCGGAAGAGCGTAATCCCGGTCGCGTTCTGGTACTTCTCGATCCTTGGAGGTGCTACTCTGTTCGTCTACGCCCTGTGGCGCCAGGACCCGGTGTTCATCCTAGGACAGGGGACCGGCTTGTTCATCTACAGCCGTAATCTGTTCCTGATCCATCGGGAGAAGCGGGAGGCGCGCGAAGAATCGGCGCGTCTGGCAAAAGAGCCCGCCGCCGAATCCTAAGTCTTTTTCCCGCCCACGATCCCAGGAGAACTTTATTGGCCGGTCCCCGCATCGTCTCGCTGCTTCCGAGCGCCACTGAAATCGTGGCGGCCTTGGGCATGCGACCCAATCTGGTCGGCCGCAGCCATGAATGCGACTACCCCGAGGATGTGCAGCGGGTGCCGGTGATGACCCGCGCCCGGGTTGATCCCCTGAAGCCGTCGCGCCGAATCCACCGCGATGTCCAGGAGATGATCCGAAAGGCGCTTTCGGTCTTCGAGGTCGATGTGGACCGTCTGAAGGCGGCCAAACCGGACATCATTCTGACCCAGAATCAATGTGCCGCATGCGCGGTCCACGAGGACCAACTGGCCGAGGCGGTCAACACCTGGACCGGCGCGAAACCGGTGATCTTGTCCCTGGCCCCGGCCCGGCTGTCCGATGTCTGGGCGGATTTCGGACGGGTGGGTGACATTCTCGATATCGGCTGGGCCGGCCGAGAGTTGAGCAACCGCGCCAAGGAACGGGTCGAGATCTTGGGCGAGCGGATGCCGGAGATCGAGGTTCGGCGGCGGATCGCCTGCGTCGAATGGTTCGATCCGCCAATGCTGGCCGGCAACTGGATCCCCGAGCTGCTGACCGCCATGGGCGCTGATCCGGTGGGCGTGAAGCCGGGTGTGCATTCCGAGTCGACCAAGCTGAAGGATATCGTCGCCCTCGACCCCGACGGCATGATCCTGATGCCCTGCGGCTTCGACCTCGCCCGCACCGCCGAGGAGGCCACGCCGTTTCTTACCCGGAACACGGTGGCCCGGATGCGGGCGGTGCGGACCAACGAGATCTGGCTGGCCGACGGCAGCGCCTATTTCAACCGCCCCGGCCCGCGCCTGATCACCTCGCTCGAGATCCTTGCCGAAATGCTGCATCCCAGCGCGTTCAATTTCGGACACGAAGGCACCGCCTGGAGCAAGCTGGGTTAGAGCTGTCGGTACGGCTCCAGCTGGTCCCCGTCGTGTTCCCATTGGTGCCAAGAGCCGTCACCGATTGGCTCTACGTGATACGGTCGCCGGCGCGGACAGTCGGCTACCATCATGGGAGATCTCTGATATGAGCCAGTACACCGGCACCTGGAGCGAGGCGGAGAGCAGCACCTATCGGGACCTTTCGGCCTATGCCGTTCCCCGGCGCGAGGAGCAGATCGGCCTAATTGTCGATCGGGTGGCGGATGCGGATGCCTCCGGCGACATCCTGGAGATCTGTTGCGGCGAAGGGCTGTTGATGGCGGCGCTTGCGGCCCGGCTGCCGGACGCGACCCTGCTCGGCTTTGACGGCTCGGACAGCATGCTGGAGGCCACCCGGAGCCGGGTGCCCGGCGATCGGCTTGTCACCCGTAAAATCGACCTCGCGGATCGGAGTTGGCGCGCAGTCGAGCGACCACTGCGGGCGGTGGTGTCCTCGCTGGCGATCCATCATCTGGACGGACCGGGCAAGCGCGACTTGTATTCCGATATCCTGGAGATGCTGGCACCCGGCGGGGTGTTCGTGCTGGCCGATATCATCCGGCCTTTGAACCCGGCAGGCTACGGGATCGCGGCCAAGCTTTGGGATTCCGAGACCCGACAGCGGTCTCTCGCCCTGGATGGAGATGAACGCGGTTTCGCACTGTTCCAGGCTGCGGACTGGAACCATTTCCATCACGGTGAGCCGGACCCGGCGCTCAACCCGGATCCGATCGACAAGCCCTCGACCCTGACCGAACAGCTCGACTGGCTGCGGGCGATCGGCTTCATCGAGGTCGACCTGCACTGGATGACCGCCGGACAGATGATCCTGAGCGCGGTCAAGCCGCATTGAGGAGCTTCAGATTCGGCCGTCGTAGGTTTTCCGGTCGATCCGGCAGGCGCACAATGTGAAGGTGTCTGCCGTCAGGCCTTCGCGGATGGCCGCATCCAGGCTCGCCCGATCCTCGCAGACCACGCCGCGCCCGCCCAGCACCTTTGCGATCCCGGCGAAATCGGTTTCCTGGAAATCCACACCGGCATTGGCATAGGTCATCGAGCGCTGTTTCATCTCGATCAGCGCCAGCGAGGCATCGACGAAAACCACCACGATCACCGGGAGTTTGAGATCCCGTAGCGTCACCAGCTCACCCAGGATCATCTCAAGCCCGGCGTCTCCGGTGAATGCGACCACTGCCCGCCCAGGGGCCGCGAGCTTGGCGCCGGTCGCGAGCGGCAGCGCGCAGCCCATGGTGCACAGCCCGGTCGACTGCAGGACAGCGTGCGGGACGAAGCTTTCCCAGACCTGGCTCGCCAGGATGCGATGTGCGCCGCTGTCGATGGTGATCACCGCGTCGCGCGGCACGGCTTGCCGGACGGTGGTGACGATCGCCGCAGGCCCCCAGGATTCGTTCTGGCCGTATGCGCCTGCCAGCACGTCCTTGGCCGCTGCGGGCGCGCCGTCCGGCCAGCGGATCGGGTCGGGGGTGACACCGGTGCCGATCACATCCAGCGTGGCGCCGACATGTCCGACGAAGGAGACCGTCGCCTGGTGCATGTAAGCGGTGTTCGGGGCCGCCGCGATCTCGATCACATGCTGGATCTCGGGGTTCCAGACATTGCGCCAGCCAACCCGCATCTCGATCGGATCGTAGCCCGCCAGGATCACCAGATCGGCCGTGCGCAACAGCGGAAGGATCTGCCTGTCCGCCACCGGCGACAGCCCGGCGCCGCCGAGCGACAGGGGGTCGTCGTCCGGCATCACGCCCTTGGCCTTGTAGGTCGCGACCACCGGAATCTTGAACCGGGTGGCGAAGGCCCGCACCTGCTCGGCGCAGTCCTGGGTCAGCACGTCCAGGCCGACCAGCAGGATCGGCCGCTCCGCCTCTCCCAACCAGGATCGGCAGGCCTCCAGATCCTGGCCCGATGCCGGGACTGCGGGTTGGATCGCAGCCCGTCGGGTCGGCGGCGTATCGGCGACTTCGGTCGCGGCAACGGTGATCGGCAGATCCAGATGCACCGGCCCCGGCCGCTGGTCGGTCGCGATCGCCAGCGCCTTGTCGGTCTGCGCGTCGACCGCACCGGCGGCGACCCGGAAACTCGCCTTCGTGACCGGACGGAACACCTGCTGGTGGTCGAAGACCTGGTGGTTGTAGGTGACGGCCTCGTCCTCGTCGACACAGCCGGTGATGACGATCAGCGGCACCCGATCCTGCTCGGCATTGGCGGCGACGTTGACCGCGTTGGCGGCCCCCGGCCCGACGGTCGCCACCAGGATGCCCGGCGCGCCGGTCATGTGATGCACACCCTCGGCCATGAAGCCGGCGGCATTCTCGTGCTTCGCCAGCAGGAAGGTGATTCCGGCCTTCTCAAGCGCGTCGATGATGGTCAGGACCTCACCGCCCGGAATCCCGAAGGCGTAGCGGCAGCCGGCCTCGTACAGCCGACGCGCCAGCAGGTCCGCGACCCGAGATGTGCCGCCGGTCATTCCGCGGCTTGCGATTTGAGGGTGGCGGCAGTGGCGGCGTCCCGTTCGGCCAGTTTGGCATGGCCGTCACGGGTCTGCGGCAGCTTGCGGTCGAGCAGGCGTGAGGCGACCACGGTCCGCAATATCTGGGCAGTGCCGCCACCGATGGTGAACATCCGCGCGTCCCGCTGGATCCGCTCCATCGGGTAGTTGCGGGAATATCCCCGTGCGCCGAACACCTGCAGCGCGTCGGTGGTCACTTTGATCGCCATCTCAGAGGCGAAGATCTTGGCTTGGGCAGCCGCCAGACTGTCCGGAAACGGATTGCCGTTCTGCCCGGCAGTTCCCGCCGCCCGCCAGATCAAGGCGCGAGCGGCTTCGATCTGCGTGCTCATGTCGGCCAGCATCCATTGCAGGCCCTGGAACTCGGCGATCGGACGGCCGAACTGCTCGCGCTCCTTGGAGAAGGTCAGCGCCCGGCGGAAGCCGCCCTCTGCCAGCCCGAGAGCGACGGTACCGGCACCGACGCGCTGGGAATTATAGGCGTTCATCAGATCGGCGAAGCCGCGTTTCAGGCCGCTCGGCGGCATGATCAGCCGGTCGGCCGGGAGTTCCAGATCCTCGAACCGGACCACCGTCTCCGGGATGCCGCGTAGGCCCATCGTGGGCTCGCGCTCACCGATCACCAGGCCTTTATCCTCGTCCCGTACGGCCATGAAACCGCCGATACCCAATTCCGCACCGGACTCGTCGAACACCCGGGCGAAGATCACATGCAGCCGGGAGACGCCGCCGCCGGTGATCCAATGCTTGGTCCCGTTCAGCACGTAGGTGTCGCCGCGCTTGTCTGCGCGGGTGGTCATTTCGGTGGCGGCCGACCCGGCATCCGGCTCGGTGATGCAGATCGCCGGCTTGTCGCCGTCCAGCACGAAGGCGGCGGCGCGTTTTTTCTGCGCCTCGGTGCCGTATTGCAGCACGGCGGAGATCCCGCCCATGTTGCCTTCGACCACGATCCGTCCGGTCACGCCGCATTGGGCCGCCATCTCCTCGATAACAAGTACAACGTCCAGGTAGTCATGGCCCTTGCCGCCATAGGCCTCGGGTACGGTCATGCCCATGAACCCGGCTTCCTTGAGCGCCTTGACGTTGTCCCAGGGATATTGCTCAAGCCGATCGACTTCGGCGGCGCGGGGGGCGATCACCTGCTCGGCCAGCTCGCGTGCCCGTGCGCGTAGCGCGTCCTGGTCCTTGGTCAGATTGAAGGTCATCGCGGTCCCCGTTCGTTTGGTTGGCTGATCTCTGGCGGCGTCGGTCCGTGTCGCATCCGTCCTCACGCATCCGTGAACCAAGGGTGCGCCAGGGTCGATCATCAGACAAGCGCATAATCTTGATCATCATCTTCAAATTAACTTAAGATACGTCATGAACCTGCGCGCCCTTGAAACCCTGATCGCCATCGCAGATGCCGGCAGTTTTGCAGCCGCGGCGGATCGGGTCGGGGTCACGCAATCGGCGGTTTCCATGCAGATGAAGGCGCTTGAGGAAGATCTCGCGGTTGCCGTGTTCGATCGGTCCCGCCGTCCGCCGGTCCTGAACGAAACCGGTCGCCGGATCCTTGACGGTGCGCGTGAGATGGTGCGGCTGGGGGAAGCGCTAAAGGCGACGGTGGCGGGAGAACGGGTGCGCGGCCGTCTGCGCCTGGGCGTGATCCCGACGGCCGCAACCGGCCTCGTGCCCGATGCGCTGGCGGGGCTCGCGCGGCGGGCGCCGGATCTTCAGATCCGTATTGAAAGCGGCTTGTCGGTGGATCTGGTCCGACGGGTCGCGCAAGGCGGTTTGGATGCGGCCGTGGTGACGGAAACCCCTCGGCTGGAGCGTGGCTTGGTGATGCGCACGATCCTGGAGGAAGCCTTGGTGGTCGTGGCGCCCACCGACATGGTGCAAGGCGCGATGGTCAACAGAGATGGGGATACCGCGCGTCACCTGCTGCGGACCCGGCCGTTCGTTCGGTTCAATCGCAGGACCGGCGTCGGGCGGGTGATCGAAGCGGCCCTGCGGAACCAGCGGATCGCGGTGAACGAGGCGATGGAACTGGATTCGATCGAGGCGATTCTCGCGATGGTCAAGCGTGGTCTCGGGGTGGCGGTTTCGCCGGCGGGCTCGGTTGAGGGACTTCTGGCCGAAGGGCTCGAGGTTTTGCCGTTCGGAGATCCGCAGGTGCATCGCAAGGTCGGCCTGATCGAGCGCGAACGGCGGGATCCGGATCGCGTGACCGAGCTTCTGTTCACGGAACTGATGGAGCTGGCTGCGGAGCCGACATTAGCGTTTTCTTAAGGTCTCGGAGCTTAAGGTTATAGATGATGGAAAACGCTTCCGGACTTCTAAGATGATTCATCATTTGCCGATCGTTGACAGCCAATTCCGAACCGTGGACCGGCACGCGCTCGGCGGGGACCTGTGCGACCAGCTTTCGGCCTATTGGTTTCAGTTGTTCGACAAGACCGGATCGACGCCGTACCGGGCACTGTTCGATCCCTTTGCGATACCGCAACTCTTGCCTCAGGTGATCCTGTTGGATGTATTGGAAGATGGGGATCTGCGTTATCGCCTGCTGGGGACGGATATCGATCAATTGACCCGGCGTCCCTATACCGGCAAGCGGATCAGCGAGATTCCCGGTCAAGGTCCTGAGAGTCGTATTCGCCGATTGTACTCGGTTGTCCTGGAGCGAATGCATCCGGTGCAGGTCCACCTGCCGTATGTCGGTCCAAGTGCCTTGTGCGACTCGGTTGAACAGGTGGCAATGCCGCTCTTAACCAAGGATGGAGGGGTCCAGTTGCTCAGCTTGGTCAAATTCAATCTGCGGGAACATGTGCGTCCGGCGGATTTTCTCGGAGATCATTTCCGGCTGGCATGACAGTGCTCGCATTGGGGAGATGGACGCGGGCCGGGCGGCTCGGTCATGATCCGGCCTCTCTAAGACCCCGCATACCGGATCCGCCCAATGCCCGACATCGTGGCCAACCTCGACCCCTCGCTCCTGATGCTCGCCGCCCTTGCGTTCGCGCTCGGCGGACTGGTCAAGGGAACCGTTGGCCTCGGCCTTCCCACCATTGCCATCGCCCTGCTTGCGACGTTCATCGGCCTTAGGGAAGCGATCGCCATCACCATCATCCCGCTGGTCGCGACCAACCTTGTGCAGGTGATCCAAGTCGGCTCACCGCTGGCCCTGGTCAAACGGTTCGGCGTGCTGAACGCGACCGCCGCGATCGGCCTTTGGATCGGGACCGAAGTTCTCTGGGCGGTCGACCCGCGTTGGCTGCAGATCGCGCTCGGCTGCGTGCTGATCTTCAATGCCGCCCTGCAGTTCAGCCGGTTCGCCCTGCGTATCCGACAAACCCGCGAGAAAGTTTTGTCGGTTCCGGTGGGTATGGTCAGCGGGCTGGTCGGCGGGATGACCGGCAGCCAGGGGATCGTGATCGCAATGTACCTCTCGGCGCTGGATCTGACCAAGGATCAGTATGTCCAAGGGGTCGGTCTGTCGTTCTTCCTGACAGGGCTGGTCTGGATGGTTGCGATCGGTGCGCAGGGCGCGTTCACCGTGTCCAGTCTGACCGCATCGGCTTTGGGTCTGGTGACGGCATTGGTCGCAATGGCGGGGGGGCGTGCCGTTCGGGATCGCTTGCCGCAGGAGCGGTTTCGGCAGGTGGTGTTCGTGATCCTCGGCCTGCTGGGGGTGAACCTGATCCGGCGCGCGCTAATGGGCTAGCATGACAGAAGCCGCGCACAGCCCCTGGCCGTCGGCAGGCGACATGTGCCAGATTTCGAACCAACGAGACGATAAAACATAAAAACAATAGGGAGACGTGAGATGGCGGACCAGGTGAAGCTCGATCCCCAGACATTTGATCGGCTGCGGACGCTGACCACGGCCACGGTGACCATGCAGTTGCTCAAGCGCGGCATTCGGCGGGTGGCGATGTCCGGGGTGAAACCGCTGATCAAGGGCCAGGGCGTGACGGTCGGCGAGGCCTTCACCCTGCGCTTTCTGCCGATGCGCGAGGATCTGTCGGGACCGGAGGTGCTCGGGGCCCCGGATTACGCGCCGCGCAGCGCGATCGAGGCCTGCCCGGCCGGGGCGATTCTGACCATCGAAGCGCGCGGGATCACAACCACCGGCACGATCGGCGATATCCTGGCGGCGCGCCTGAAGAAACGCGGGGTCACGGCGGTGGTCTGCGATGGCGCGATCCGGGACGAGATCGGGGTGTTGGCCGTGGGCCTGCCGATCTGGTGCATGGGAGCCGCCGCACCGGCCTCGATCACCGAGCTGTCCGGCGGTGGGATGCAGGAGCCGATCGGCTGCGGCGCGGTGGCCGTCATCCCCGGTGACGTGCTGATCTGCGACGATGACGGGGTGGTCTGCATTCCCCGCAAGCTGGCGGACGAGGTGGCCCGCGACGCGGTCGAGCAGGACCGGTTCGAGCAGTGGGTTCAGGCCCGGATCGAAGAGGGCCGCAGCACCATCGGCCTCTACCCGCCCAATGCCGAGACCCGGGCGGAATACGAGGCGTGGCGGGACGCAAAAGCATGACCGAGCCGCAGGCGCTTCTGCGGGCCATGTTCGACGCGGCGCTCGCCGCCGCCGACCCGGCAACCTGCCTGCCGCCCCATCTGGAGAGGTTGAAAGCGCAGCCCTGTGCCGGGCGGACCGTCGTCATCGGGGCCGGCAAGGCGGCGGCCAGTATGGCGCGGGCGACCGAGCAGGTGTTCGGCGATCGAATCGAGGGCCTGGTTGTCACCCGATACGGTCACGGCTGCCCAACCGCGCATATCGAGGTGGTCGAAGCCGCCCATCCGGTGCCGGACGCGGCTGGGCGCGCGGCGGCCGGGCGGATTCTGGAGCTGGTCCGGGGTCTGGGGCCGGAGGACAGGCTGATCGCGTTGATCTCGGGCGGCGGCTCGGCGCTGCTGACCTTGCCGTCGGAGGGGATCAGCCTGGAGGACAAACAGGCGGTCAACCGGGACCTGTTGCGCTCGGGGGCCACAATCCACGAGATGAACGCGGTCCGCAAACATCTCTCGGCGATCAAGGGTGGAAGGCTGGCTGCAGCCGCGGCCCCGGCTTCCGTGCACGCCTTCCTGATCTCGGACGTGCCGGGCGACGATCTGGACGTGATCGCCTCCGGCCCCACGGTACCGGATGCCTCGACCTTGGCCGATGCGCGCGCGGTGCTTGCGAAATACGGCATCACACCGCCGGACGCGGTGACGTCCGTACTGTCCGATCCCACCAATGAGACCCCGAAGCCAGGAGATGCGATCTTCGATCGGGTTACAACGGTGATGGCCGCCCGGCCGCAGGCCTCGCTGGAAGCGGCCGCCGACGTGGCGCGCGCCGCTGGCGTGACGCCGGTGATTCTGGGCGATGCGATCGAAGGTGAATCCCGTGATGTCGCGACAGTCATGGCCGGTATAGCGGCGCAGGTCGCCCGGCATGGCCAACCCGCAGAGGTCCCCGCCGTCCTGCTCTCGGGGGGCGAGACGACGGTCACGGTGCGGGGCAGCGGGCGCGGTGGACGGAACGCCGAATTTCTCTGCGCGCTTGCCGTGATGGTCGAACGCCGCTGCGCCGATGTGGCGGGTCGGATCTCGGCGCTGGCTTGCGACACGGATGGGATCGACGGGACCGAGGACAATGCGGGGGCGCTGTTTCTGCCCGGTGATCTTGCGCGGGCGGCGGCGGCGGGGATCGATCTCAAGGCGCATCTGGCGAACAACGACGGCTATACTGCCTTCCAGCGCCTCGACCGCCTTCTGATGACCGGCCCGACGCTGACCAATGTGAACGATTTCCGGGCCGTGCTGGTGCTCTGATCGGCGGGGCGCAATCAACGTCTTACGTTTGTCACCGAAGCCGGGTTAGGCTGCACCCATGAGAAGATATCGAAGCACCCGTATTGTCGCCACACTCGGTCCCGCCAGTAAGACGGAGGCGCAGATCCGCGCCCTGTTCGAGGCCGGGGCAGATGTGTTCCGGTTCAATTTTTCCCACGGCACCCATGCCGATCACCAGAATAGCCACGATATCGTGCGCAAGCTGGAGGAGGAGACCGGGCGACCGATCTCGATCCTGGCGGATCTGCAGGGCCCGAAGCTGCGGGTCGGGACCTTTCCGGGCGGCCCAGTCTTGCTGAAACCTGGAGCGACGTTCCGGTTGGAGCTGCGGGATGCACCGGGGAACGAGACCCGTGCGACCCTGCCGCATCCGGAGATTTTCGCGGCGCTCACACCGGGAACCGACCTGCTGTTGGACGACGGCAAGATCCGGTTGCGGGTGATGGACTGCGGTCCTGATTTCGCCGAGACCGGCGTCGTGACCGGCGGCCAGTTGTCAGACCGCAAGGGTGTTAATGTGCCCAATGCGGTGCTGCCGCTGTCGGCCCTG
The DNA here is from genome assembly GCA_937891725.1 of uncultured Rhodospirillaceae bacterium. Lineage (GTDB taxonomy): Bacteria > Pseudomonadota > Alphaproteobacteria > Thalassobaculales > Thalassobaculaceae > JANSYC01. Next base: position 13,679 of record CALAHL010000557.1, read on the forward strand.
ACCAAGAAGGATCGGGCGGATCTCGACTTCGCGTTGGACATGGGTGCGGATTGGATCGCGCTGAGCTTCGTGCAGCGTCCGGAGGATGTGGCCGAGGCGCGCAAGCTGATCGCCGGCCGGGCGTCGGTTCTGGTCAAGCTGGAGAAGCCGGCGGCGATCGAGCATCTGGAGGAGATCGTCGAGCTCGCGGATGCGGCCATGGTCGCGCGCGGGGATCTGGGGGTTGAGTTGCCGCCCGAACGGGTGCCGCCGCTTCAGAAGAAGATCATCCGGCTGTGTCGCCGACTCGGGAAACCTGTGGTGGTTGCCACCCAGATGCTGGACAGCATGGTGCATGCGCCCGCCCCGACCCGGGCGGAAGCCTCGGACGTCGCGACCGCGGTCTACGATAGTGCTGACGCAGTCATGCTGTCGGCGGAATCGGCGGCCGGAGACTATCCGGTCGAGGCGGTTGAGATGATGGATCGCATCATTCGGAACGTCGAAAGCGACGAGCACTATCTGGCGACCGCCCTGGCGGAGCACAGCGAGCCGGAAAAGACCGTGTCCGACGCAATCACCCGGGCGGCGCGCGAGGTGGCGGAGACGATTTCCGCCAGCTGCATCATCACATACACCACATCAGGCTCGACCACGATCCGGGCCTCACGAGAGCGGCCGTCGGTTCCGATCCTGTGCATCACCTCCAGTCTGAAGACGGCCCGGAGGCTGGCGATCGCCTGGGGCGTTCATGCGGTGCACATGCCTGATCAGCAACGGTTCTCGGCGGTGGTGCAGCGTGCGACCGAAATCGCCCGGGCCGAGCAGTTCGCGGGTCCCGGCGACAAGGTGGTGGTCACCGCCGGCGTGCCGATGGGCACACCCGGATCCACGAATGTGTTGCGGGTCGAGCGTATTCCGTGACATCCGGTCCTTAGGTTGGCCTGTCAACGATCAGATAAAAGATCATGTCCACCCTCAACATCGCGATCGCCGACAGATTTCCGCAGATAGCCGAGGCCATTTGCGACGCTGTGGCGCGCGATCATCAGGTCGAGACCCGCTATGCCCATACCCCGGAGGCGCTGAAGGGCCTTCTGCCGTCGGGGAAGATCGACATTCTTTTGCTCAACGCGGATCTGGCGGTGCAAGGCGGGATCAATCTCGTCTCTGCGATCCGCCGGATGGAGCACGGGTTTGAAGGCAATCCATTCGTCATGATCGCCGTCATTGTCCACGATCGCCATAAGGTCCATGTGCCCGCGGTCCTGGAAGCGGGCGTGGATTGCGGACTGCTAATTCCGGCCGCCGTCGAAACCATGACCAGCAGCCTCCTGGGCGTGATCGAGGCGCGACGGAAATGGGTGTTTATGCCGCCCTACATCGGTCCCGATCGCCGTCCCCCGCGCGACGGGGTTGAGGATCCGAGCCTAGTGGTGGTGCCGAACACCGCCTTGCCGAAAGTGCAGGGCGACAGGGCGGGGCTGGCCAAAGCGCAGGCCGCCGTCTCGACCTTCTCCAGTCGGGTCGAGGACGTCGCGGTGCGCGCGGTCGAGGCGCAGCTCAGCCGTCTGATCAGCCAGATCAACGATCTTTCCGTTCCCGATATGGTGATGATGCTGCCGTCGATCCGAACCCAACTGGCGCACGATCTCGGGGTCCTCGGTTCGATCCCGAGGTTCAGCGGGCATCCCAAGAAAGGCCCGTTGTTGAAGAGTCTGCAGGAAAGCGTCCTGCACGCAATTCCGACAAAGGGCGCCGACCCCGCGACCTTGCAGCGTTTGCAGGCTGCAACCAACGAATTGGCGAAGACCCTCGAGCGACTTCCGGGGTAGAGCCGGATCGTACCTATAGAGAGCTATATGACGAAGGAGACGGGACTGCCCCGTATCGAAACACCGTCCGGACTGATAAGGCCTGCGCGCCCGGACGAAGCCGAGGAACTGTCGGCGCTGGCGCTGCGAGCGAAGGCGCATTGGCCCTATGATGCGGCTTTGCTCGCCATCTTCCGAACCACCCTCTGCATCCGGAAGGCCGACATCGTTGACCACACAGCGCTGGTTCACGATGTTGACGGTATCCCGAATGCGGTCGGAATCCTGGCGGAGTATCCAGATGGTCCCGAGATCGATCATCTCTGGGTCGATCCGGCAGAGATCGGCACCGGTATCGGAACGACGCTGGCGGCGGTCTTGATCGACCTTGCCCGTCGGACCGGCGCTCAACGGGTTACGCTGACCAGCGATCCCTATGCGGAAGGGTTCTACAGACGGCTTGGGTTCGTGCGCATTGGCGACCACGCCGTGCCCGAGATCCCCGGCCGAATTCTGTCTCGCATGGCACTCGATCTTGGTCAGCCTGCCGGTGACCCCTCGTGATAGACCGCGCCATCCCGGTCGCCTTGGCGGGTTTGCTGCTGATCTTTACGGTTGCGGGGTGCACCGGAGAGCGGCCCGAGGAGATATTCGTGAACACCGTTGACGGCCTTGCCCGTGGGGCCTGCCGCGCCGCCGGGAACTGTGAAGTTCAGTGCCCGAACGGCGAGCCGGCCAGGGGTGGTCGGTCCGTTTGCAGATAGGACGTCATCGATCTCGTCATTTGAGAAAAATCCAAAGGGTCATCGTATTCTGTCGGAGCTATACTGGCCCTACCCCAAAACCCGAACTTTTTCATGAGTTATGA
>CALAHL010000558.1 GCA_937891725.1 uncultured Rhodospirillaceae bacterium
CGATCGACCTGACTGTCTCTAAGACTGGGGAAGGTGCGCCGGTACAGGTTATGCGCCAGATCTGTTCTTGGGGCTGGTCAGAACGGCGCGAAGCGGGTAAAACCCGCGCGAAATTTGCAGCGGACCGGTAGGTCGGCGACGAGGTAAAACACATGACGCAGTTGATCCCCATCATCCTGACCGTTCATCTGATGATCGCGGTCGCTCTCGTCCTCACCATTCTGGTGCAGCGGAGCGAGGGCGGCGGCCTTGGAATCGGTGGGGGTGGCGGCGGTGGCGGCGGCGGAGGTGGAATGGGCTCGTTCATGTCCGCCCGCGGCACGGCCAATCTGCTGACCCGGACGACCGCGATTCTCGCCGCCTGCTTTTTCGTGACCAGCCTGACGCTCGCGATTCTCGCCGGAGATCGCGGTGGTTCGTCCATCGTCGACGCTCCTTCAGCAGTAGAGGCACCCGCCGCACCGACCGAACCAGCTGCGCCTGTCTCTCAGTAACTCTCTGGTACGCTTCAGTTATTCGCATCGTCTCCGGGGCTGCTCGGAGACAAAACCTTTTTTGTGGAATCAAAATGCTTGATCGGCCTCGGATCGGGTATAAGGACCGCCCATGACCCGGTTTATTTTCATCACCGGCGGCGTGGTCTCCTCCCTCGGAAAAGGCCTAGCGTCCGCAGCACTCGGTGCGCTCTTGCAGGCGCGTGGCTATAAAGTCCGCCTCCGCAAGCTCGATCCTTACCTCAACGTCGATCCGGGCACGATGAGCCCTTATCAGCACGGCGAGGTGTATGTCACCGACGACGGGGCAGAGACTGATCTCGATCTCGGCCATTACGAACGGTTCACCGGTGTCGCCGCCCGGCGCAGCGACAACGTGACCACCGGCCAGATCTATATGGACGTGATCACGCGAGAGCGTCGGGGCGATTATCTCGGCGCCACCATTCAGGTGATTCCCCATGTCACCGACGCCATCAAGCAGTTCGTCCGCTCTGACCTTGAGGATGAGGACTTCATCCTGTGCGAGATCGGCGGCACTGTCGGCGATATCGAGGCACTGCCGTTTCTCGAAGCCATCCGCCAGCTCGGCAATGAGTTGGGCCGTGAAAGCTCGATGTTCCTGCATCTGACCCTGTTGCCGTATATTCCGACGGCGGGAGAGCTAAAGACCAAGCCGACCCAGCATTCGGTGAAAGAGTTGCAGAGCCTCGGAATTCAACCCGACATGCTGCTCTGCCGGTCGGAGCGCTTCATCCCGGCGGAACAGCGACGCAAAATCGCGATGTTCTGCAACATCCGTCCGGAAAACGTGATCTCCGCCCTCGACGTACCCTCGATCTATGAGGTGCCACTATCCTATCACGCGGAGGGCATGGACACCGAGGTTCTGCGGCATTTCCACATGCTGGAAGCCGACAAGGCGCCGAACCTGGAGCGCTGGACCAGCATCCACCACACCGTGATGAACCCTGAAGGCCGGGTCCGAATCGCGGTCGTCGGCAAGTACACCAGCCTGTTGGACAGCTACAAATCTCTCGCCGAGGCGCTGTCCCATGGCGGCATCGCCAATGGTGTGAAGGTCGAACTCGAATGGATCGACAGCCAGATATTCGAGGAGGAGGACACCGCTCTTCAGTCGCTGGAGGACGTCCACGGCATCCTGGTGCCGGGCGGGTTCGGGGAGCGCGGCTCCGAGGGGAAAATCAACGCGGTGACCTTCGCACGCGAACGGCAGGTGCCGTATTTCGGGATCTGCTTCGGTATGCAGATGGCGTGCATCGAGGTCGCGCGGAATTTGGCAGGCGTGGACGGCGCCGGGTCGACCGAGTTCGGGCCGTGCCAGCACCCGATCGTCGGTCTGATGACCGAATGGCGGAAGGGCAACCAGACTGAAACCCGCTCCGGCGACACGGATCTGGGCGGCACCATGCGCCTCGGCGCATTCGAGTGCGATCTGGTGGACGACACGATGGTTCGCGAGATCTACGAGAATGGCCGGGTCTCCGAGCGGCACCGGCATAGGTATGAGGTCAACATCAACTACAAGGCCCAGCTCGAAAGCGTCGGCCTGCGGTTCTCCGGCATGTCGCCGGACGGTGTGCTGCCCGAGATCATCGAGCTGCCCCAGGGGATGCACCCCTGGTTTGTCGGCGTGCAGTTCCATCCGGAGCTGAAGTCGAAGCCGTTCGATCCGCATCCGCTGTTCAAGAGCTTCGTTGCGGCAGCGGTCAAACAGTCACGATTGGTCTGACGCCATGACACCCCGCACGGTTTCCGCCGGTTCCGTCTCCTTCGCGAACGACAAACCGTTTGCGCTGATTGCCGGACCCTGTGCGATCGAGAGCCGGACGCATGCACTCGAAGTGGCGGCAGCCCTGGTCGAGATCTGCGGTGCGCGGGGCATCCCGCTGATCTACAAGTCCTCTTTTGACAAAGCCAATCGGACCAGCGCGCAGGCCGGGCGCGGCATTGGAATGGAGCAGGGTCTCGCGATCCTGGCCGAGGCGCGTGAGACCTACGGCTGCCCGGTGGTGACCGATGTGCATGAGCCGCACCAGTGCGCCATCGCCGCCGAACACGTCGACATCCTGCAGATTCCGGCTTTCCTGTGCCGGCAGACCGATCTGCTGCTGGCGGCGGGTGAAACCGGCAAGGTGGTGAACGTCAAGAAGGGCCAGTTCCTGGCTCCCTGGGATATGCAGCACGTGGCCGCCAAGGTCGCCTCGACCGGGAACCAGAACATTCTGCTGACCGAACGGGGCGCGAGCTTCGGCTACAATACCCTGGTCTCGGACATGCGCGCGCTGCCGGAGATGGCCCTGACCGGCTATCCGGTGATCTTCGATGCCACCCACTCGGTCCAACAGCCGGGGGGCAAGGGCGGCTCAAGCGGCGGCCAGCGGGAATTCGTGCCGGTGCTCGCACGCGCGGCGCTTTCGGTCGGCGTGGCGGGTGTGTTCATGGAATGTCACCCGGATCCGGATAGCGCACCGTCCGACGGCCCCAACATGATCGCGCTCAAGGATCTGGGTGCCGTCTTGGACACTTTTGTCGCATTCGATAAGGTCGCCAAAGCACATCCCGTCGACCTCGGCCGCTAGACACCGGGGTCTCGAACCTCGGAGTTCGTCATGAGCCTGATCACGGGCCGCTATGGCCTGTCCTATACCGCAGCCACCCCGGAAGCCGTCGCCGCGTTCGACGACACGGTGTCGAGCTATCTTGGTTTCGGCCGGGATATCGGCGATCGCTTGAAGGGGGTGTTCGGCCACGATCCGGACATGCCGATGGCACATATCGCCAAGGGCTATTTCTTCAAGCTGTTCGGCTCGGCAGTGATGGCCGAGCGCGCGAAGAAGGCCCTGGCTAAAGCTGAAACGCTGGCCGCTGAAAACCAAATCACCCCGCGCGAAACGGCCCACCTGGACGCCCTACGGGCCTGGTGCGCCGAAGACCTGGACGGCGCGACCGCGGCCTGGGAGAGCGTGCTGATCGAACATCCGAAAGACGCCTTCGCCCTGCGCCTGGCCCATTTCAATCATTTCTACGACGGCGAAGGCCGGCTGATGCGGGACAGCGTCGCGCGGGTCTTGCCGGAATGGGCAGAGGGGGATCCGGATCTCGGGTTCGTGCTGGGGATGTACGCCTTCGGTCTCGAGGAAGCGGGCGACTATGCCGCCGCCGAGCGGTTCGGACGCCGCGCGGTCGAGATCAATCCCGCCGATGCCTGGTCGGTCCACGCGGTCGCCCACGTGATGGAAATGCAGGGCCGCCACGGCGAGGGCATCCGCTGGGTTGCAGGCCTCGAGGACAGCTGGGCCACCACCAACAATTTCCGCTTCCACCTCTATTGGCACCGCGCGCTCTATCATCTGGAGCGGTACGAGTTCGATCAGGTGTTCGCGCTCTATGACCGGCATGTCGCCTGCGACATCGAAAGCGATATGTATCTCGACGTCTGCAATGCCGCCTCGCTGTTGTGGCGTTTGGAGCTGTACGGGGTCGGTGTGGGCAAGCGTTGGAGCGATCTGGCCGAGGTCTCGCTGAAACATGTCGAGGATCACGAACTGATCTTCGTGGTCATGCATTATCTGATGGTTCTGCTGAAAAGCGGGGAGCGGGAAGCAGCCGGCAAGCTCTCCACCCATCTCCGCTCCTACGCCGATTCCGGCGTGAGCCAGGGCCGGGTCACCGCCGCCTGCGGTCTGGCGACGGCAACCGCTATGGAGGCCTTGGTCGATGGAGACGCGGGCGGGGCGGTCGCGGCCCTTTATCCGGTCCGGTCGGAGATGTACCGGATGGGCGGCAGTCATGCGCAACGGGATGTCTGGGAAGAGATGCTGGTCGATGCGGCGGTCAGAACCGATCCGGTCCTGGCCCGCGCGCTGCTGGCGGAACGCACCGCCGCCAAACCGCTGAACGCGTGGGGCTGGAGCAAATATGCAGATGTGCTGGAGGCGACCAGCACGTCCGACAAATCCGCCACCGCCCGCGCGCGGGTCAAGGATCTGCTGGCGGCGGTCTGAGCCAATTCTACTGTCGCTCTGTTGAACGCCGGAGCATAGGGCGGTATCTCTCCATCCAATCGAACAACCATCCTTCCGAGGAGTTTCTTTCCATGAGCGCAATCATCGACATCATCGCCCGCGAGATCCTGGACAGCCGCGGCAATCCGACGGTCGAGGTGGATGTCTCGCTGGAAAGTGGCGCGCTGGGCCGTGCCGCCGTGCCGTCGGGCGCCTCAACGGGGGCTTATGAGGCGGTCGAGCGGCGGGATGGCGACAAGTCCCGATATGGCGGCAAGGGCGTGCTGGGCGCGGTCGACGCCGTCAACGGCGAGATCTTCGACACCCTGTCCGGTCGGGAAGCCTCCGAGCAGCTGATGATCGACAAGGTGCTGATCGAGCTGGACGGCACCGAGAACAAGAGCCGCCTTGGTGCCAACGCTTTGCTGGGTGTCTCCCTGGCCGTCGCCAAGGCTCAGGCGATCGAGCAGGAGGTGCCGCTCTGGCGCTATGTGGGCGGTGCCCACGCTCACATTCTGCCGACCCCGATGATGAACATCATCAACGGCGGCAGCCACGCCGACAATTCCATCGATTTCCAGGAATTCATGATCATGCCGGTCTCGGCGCCGACCCTGGCCGAGGCGGTGCGCATGGGCTCGGAAGTGTTCCACGCGTTGAAGAAGCGGCTGCACGACGACGGACATGACACCAATGTGGGGGACGAAGGCGGCTTCGCACCAAACCTGAAGAGTGCCGACGAGGCCCTGGCCGCGATCATGAAGGCGATCGAGGCCGCCGGCTACAAGCCGGGCGAGGACGTGATGCTGGCGCTCGACCCCGCCTCGACCGAGTTCTTCAAGGGCGGCAAATACGAGCTGGAAGGCGAAGGCAAGAGCCTGGACAGTGCCGGCATGATCAAGCTGTACGCTGATCTGTGCGCCCGGTATCCGATCATCTCGATGGAGGACCCGCTGTCCGAGGATGACTGGGACGGGTTCAAGGCACTGACCAGCGAATTGGGCGGCAAGGTGCAGATCGTCGGCGACGATCTGTTCGTGACCAACCCGAAACGTCTGTCGCGCGGTATCAAGGAGAACGCCGGCAACGCGATCCTGGTCAAGATCAACCAGATCGGCACCCTGTCCGAGACCCTGGAAACCGTCGAGATGGCGCAGCGGGCGGGTTTCGGCACCGTGATGTCCCACCGCTCCGGTGAGACCGAGGACGCCACCATCGCCGATCTCGCCGTTGCCACCAATGCCGGCCAGATCAAGACAGGCTCGCTCAGCCGCTCCGACCGGATTGCCAAGTACAACCAGCTGATCCGCATCGAGGAAGCGCTTGGTCCAATCGCGAAATATGCGGGCAGCAGCCTGATCAAGGCCGGGTAACGGGAACAGGCAGCCGAGGATCTCCATCATGGCACGGACCATCATCGTCGGCGGCGGCGTCTACGGCACCGCCATCGCGTGGGGGCTCGCGTCACGCGGTGTCGAGGTCCAGCTGTTGGAAGCGCAGACGGTTGCAAGTGGCGCGTCGGGCGGTCCCGGTCGTCGGGGTGTGCGGGCGAACTATCGGGATCACCGCGAGCTTCCGCTGATGGCCCGCGCACGGGAAATCTGGCCCGGTCTGCACGAAACCCTCGGCACCGACCCGCTGTTTGAACGCACCGGACATCTGATGCTGATCGAGCGTGAGCGGGATCTGGCCAACGCGGAAGCGCGGGTCGTTCTTCAGAACCGCCATGGAATTCCGACATCGATGTTGCCGGCGGCTGCGGTTCGGGATCTGGAGCCGGGTGTGGCACCCTCGATCATCGCGGCGGTTCACTGTCCAGGGGACGGGGTCTCGGATCACACGGCCACGACCAAAGCCTTTGCCGCGAAAGCCAACGAAGTGGGTGTCGATCTGCGCCAGGGTGTCCGGATTGCGAATGTGATCGAACGCAACGGTCGCGCGGTCGCGCTTGAGACCGTCGAAGGCGACGAGATCCAGATCGGCGGTGATCTGTTTCTGTTCGCGAACAGCAGCGTGCGTGATCTGGTTCGTCCCTGGGCGGAACTGCCTACCTGGAACCTTGCCCTGCAGGTGCTGGTGTCCCGTCCGTTGGCCGACAATCCGGTCCGGCACCTGATCGGTCACGCCAGCCGAACCCTGTCTCTGAAAGCGGAGGAGGGCGGCCGTCTGATGATCTCGGGCGGGCATCTTGGCCACTGGGATCCGGAAACCCGCACCGGCTCGGCGCTCCCCGACGCGATCAAGGCGAACGTCGCCGATGCGGTCGCGGTCTACCCATCGCTCGCCGGATTGGAAGTCGAGGTCGCGGACGCCAATCATCTCGAAGCCGAATCCCTTGATTCCATTCCGACCATTGATCGGGTGCCGGGCCTGTCAAACGCGTTCATGGGCTGCGGCTGGACCGGCCATGGCTGGGCAATCGCGCCGGCAGTGGCGGAGCTGGTGACGAGTTGGGCGCTGGACGGAACCCGTCCACAGGCGCTCGCGCCGTTCGGGTATGCAAGATTCGCGACCCAATCGTGACAACCTGACCGAGCGGCCCCGGACAAGGGCATCGATCCGATCTTCTGAGTCTTTTTGGTCACACTTTCCATACGAAACGTCCCAGGCCCTTCAAAGTTCGCGATTCGTTCCCGGTGACGCGATTCGGGCGTTGTGTTCCAATGAGTCCCGGTGATTCGCAGTGACCTGGAGACGGTCCGATGGCGTTGATGAACGAGTTGAAGCGGCGCGCGCGCCATGTGGTCGGCCCGGTTCTTGGCTGCCTGCTGGTCGGTTACTTCTCCTATCATGCGATCGAAGGTGACCGGGGCGTGCGCGCCTATTTCAAACTCGACCGGGACATCGCCGAAGCGCAGATCGCAAAAGCCGGCGTGTCGTCCCAACGGGCCGCCCTCGAGGCCCGAGTCGCGATGTTGAGCCCCGGATCTCTGGACACCGATCTGCTGGAAGAGCGGGCGCGCGTCGTGCTCGGTTTCGTGCCGGCGGACAGCCTTGTCGTCAGCACCGGCAGAGCGCCGTCCAGCCGCCTCGTCGGACTCACAACGGTCAGCGCACGGGTTCAATAAGACCTGACAGCCAGTTAACCGAAATTCGGTTAACTGACATTTTTGCGTTGCAGCGCAAACATTTAGCCCCCTTGCATCTAGACGGTCTTTCCCTTTAAATCCGGGGATGCTTGGCCTGTGCTCTGATCGCGTGATCGCAGCCAGCCAATCCGACAGGAACAGGGGAGAGCCGACCATGGCAAGAGCGGCCCGTAAGACCAGCTCGAGTGGCTCGACGACGACGCGCAAACGGTCCACCAAGACCGACGCCTCCAAGGCGAAGATGCCGTCCGTTGAGGAACTGACGAAATATTACCGTGACATGCTGCTGATCCGCCGTTTCGAAGAGAAGGCCGGACAACTCTACGGCATGGGCCTGATCGGCGGCTTCTGTCACCTCTACATCGGCCAAGAAGCCGTTGTGGTCGGGATGCAGGCCGCGATCGGAGAGGGCGACAGCGTCATAACCGCCTATCGTGACCACGGCCATATGCTGGCCTGCGGCATGGAAGCGCGCGGCGTGATGGCGGAGCTGACCGGCCGGATCGGGGGCTATTCCCGCGGCAAGGGCGGCTCGATGCACATGTTCAGCCGCGAGAAGGACTTTTTCGGTGGCCACGGCATCGTCGGCGCGCAGGTGTCGATTGGCAACGGCCTCGGGTTTCGCCACAAGTACGAGGGCACAGACCGGGTCAGCCTGACGTACATGGGCGACGGCGCCACCAATCAGGGCCAGGTCTACGAGAGCTTCAACATGGCGGCTCTCTGGAAACTGCCCACGATCTTCATCATCGAGAACAACAAGTACGGCATGGGAACCTCCCAGGCGCGGGCGGCTGCCGGCACCTCGCTCGCCGAACGTGGCCACGGCTACGGGATTCCGGGCGTGCAGGTCGACGGCATGGACGTGCTTGCGGTTAAGGCCGCCGGGGAGAAGGCCGTCGCACACTGCCGGGCCGGCAAGGGGCCGTATATCCTCGAAATCGCGACCTACCGCTATCGCGGCCATTCCATGTCCGATCCGGCCAAGTACCGCTCGAAGGACGAGGTCAACAAGATGCGGCAGGAGCACGATCCGATCGATCTGCTTAAGAAGGTCATGCTGGAGCAGGGCGCCGATGAGGATGCCCTGAAGAAGGTGGACCGGGAGATCAAGGACATCATCACCGATGCCGCCGATTTCGCGCAGCAGAGCCCGGAGCCGGATCCAGCCGAACTCTACACCGACGTCCTGGTCGAAGCGTGACCGATAAGGGCGCAGCGGGCCCGGATGGGGCCCGCGCGACCGGATAAGGGGAAACCAAGAAATGCCCACACCGATTCTGATGCCGGCGCTGTCGCCGACAATGACCGAAGGCAATCTCGCCAAATGGCACGTCAAGGAGGGCGACACCGTCTCCTCCGGCGACGTAATCGCCGAGATCGAGACCGACAAGGCCACCATGGAGGTCGAAGCGGTCGAGGAAGGCAAGATCGGCAAGATCGTCGTCGCCGAGGGGACCGAAGGGGTCGCCGTCAACGACGTGATCGCCTATCTGCTGGAAGAGGGAGAGGACGCGAGCGCGATTCCGAGCGACGGAGCCGCTCCTGAGGCCGCCCCCGGCACCAGCCGCCAAACCCGAACCCTCCGAGACTGAAGCGCCCACAAACGCGCCGTCGGGAACCAG
>CALAHL010000559.1 GCA_937891725.1 uncultured Rhodospirillaceae bacterium
CCATGGACAAGAGTGTTCGGACCGACGTTCCTTTCGAAAAGGTTGGCTTTGTTTGTCAGGCATTTGCCGATGACAAGGCCGAGAAAATTGAATGCATCAAACATGATGACGATAAATACACGATCGTCGCTTGGTTCAGACAAGGTAGTTAAACATCGTCCGCCGGGCCTTGACACCTAATGGTGCTGGGCTTAACCATTTTCTATCGCGCCGATTTGAGCCTCCAGCTTGCGGGCGCGTTACAAATGCAGCTAAAGCGGCGGCGGTTCGGAACCCGCTGCCAATCGTCAGCGGGTTTTGTGTTTCTGACACGACCCTCCGACGATCCGGGTTCCGTCACTCCGTTGCCCAGGCTGTGTTTGGCCCTGAAACCAGGCCGAACCCTTTCGGCTGTCTGCTAAACGGAGATTGAGATGACCACCAGTTCCAAGAACCCGGAAACCCTGGCACTGCATGCCGGTTACCGTGCCGATCCCGCGACAGGTGCTGTCGCCGTGCCGATCTACCAGACCACCAGCTACCAGTTCCGCGACACCGAGCATGCCTCCAACCTGTTCGCGCTGAAGGAGCTCGGCAACATCTACACCCGCATCATGAATCCGACCTGCGACGTGCTGGAGCAGCGCATCGCGGCGATCGAGGGCGGTGCGGCGGCGCTCGCGGTGGCGTCGGGGCAGGCGGCCAGCGCCTACGCGGTTCAGAACCTGGCCAAGACCGGCGACAACATCGTCACCTCGACCGATCTGTACGGCGGAACGTGGAACCTGTTCGCCAACACCTTCAAGGACATGGGCATCGAGGTCCGGTTCGTGGACCCGAGCGATCCGGAGAACTTCCGGCGCGCGGTCGATGCCCGCACCCGGGTGTTCTACGCCGAGACCCTGCCGAACCCGAAACTTCAGGTGTTCCCGATCGCCGAAGTCGCGGCCATCGGCCGGGAGTTGGGGATCCCCTTGATCGTCGACAACACGGCGGCCCCGATCCTGTGCCGTCCGCTCGATCATGGTGCGGCGATCGTCGTGTATTCGACCACAAAGTATATCGGCGGCCACGGCACCTCGATCGGCGGTCTGATCGTCGACGGCGGCAACTTCCCCTGGGAGCAGTTCCCGGACCGCCAGCCGGCGCTGAACACTCCTGACCCGAGCTATCACGGAGCTGTCTGGGTTGATGCGGTCAAGCCGATCGGCCCGGTCGCCTATATCATCAAGGCCCGCACCACCCTTCTGCGGGATCTTGGCGCCGCCCTCAGCCCGTTCAATGCGTTCCAGATCCTTCAGGGGCTGGAAACCTTGCCGCTGCGCATCCGGACCCATTCGGAGAACGCGGCAAAAGTGGCCGACTTTCTCAAGACCCGCCCGGAAATCGCCAAGGTCATCTATCCCGGTCAGCAGTCCGGCGATGCCCGCAAGCGCGCCGACACCTATCTGGCCCGCGGCTATGGAGGCCTGGTTGGGTTCGAACTCAAGGGCGAAGGCGAGGCGGCGCAGATCGCGGGGCGGAAATTCATCGACCGGCTGAAGCTGTTCTATCACGTGGCCAATATCGGCGACGCCCGGTCGCTGGCGATCCACCCCGGCAGCACCACCCACAGCCAGCTCTCCCCCGAGGATCAGCTGTCGACCGGTGTGTCCGACGGGTATGTGCGCCTGTCGGTCGGCATCGAGCATATCGACGACATCATCGGCGATCTCACCCAGGCCCTGGACGGTCTGGGCGAGGCCGTGGCGGCCGCAGCCGAATAAGTCTTCGCGGCTTCATGTCTCAACGCTCCGGGCGGAAACGTCCGGGGCGTTCTGCGTTTCCGGTCGGAGCCGCGCGACACCCGTTCGCTGTTCTGCTTTGACGGGTCGGATTTGAGTGTGGGAGGCTATCCGCATCCGGCTGGGCGATCGTCCCGGACACAGGCAGACACATAATAGGGAGGTTATCATGAGTGCAGACGCTTGGACGTTCGTTCACAACACCGCGGAGGACGCGGTCTGGACCGAGGGGCTGCGCAAGATCTTCGAATACCGGGATCTCGGCGTGAAAGACGGGTCGAAAGGCGATTACATCGCCCATGTGATCCGCGCCAACGGGTTGAAGGCCACCGACGAGGTGCAGCACTGGCACTATCACGACTGCGACTTCCAGCTGGTTTACGTGCTGAACGGCTGGGCCACGTTCGAGTATGACGGCCAGGGCGTGAAGACCATCAAGAAGGGTGATTGCATCCTGCAGAAGCCGAAGATCAAGCACCGCGAAGTCGACTGCAGCCGGGATTTCGAAGTGCTCGAGATCGTCGCACCGGCCAACTTCGAAACCGTCATCGTCGACGGCCCGGATCAGGCGGTCGCGGCAGAATAGCAGACGGAGAGGCGACGCGGTTCAGGCGGACCGCAGCGCGTCCTCGAATTCGGCGAGCGTGCGCTCGGTGAACCGCCACATATTGGCCTCCCGGTCGTCGGATCCGGTCTCCAGCGTGATGACGCGCTCGACCGGGCCGACGATCGCGATGCAGGTATGGCCGGCCCGATCGCCGTAGCGGTTGCCGGTCGGACCTGATGCGCCGGTCTCGGCCACGCCCCATGTGGCCCCCAGTTTGTCTCGGATCGCCAGGGCGCCAAGCCGGGCATAGGCCTCGGACGCGGAACGGACGCCCGGGTGGTCGTCGATGTTGATGCCCAACAGAACCTCGCGCGCCACCGCCGTGTAGATCACCCCGCCGCCCAGGAAATAGGCCGAGGCCCCCGGCACCGAAAGCAGGGCGGCGGAGACCAGACCGGCGGATGAGGATTCCGAGACCGCGACCGTCTCGCCTCTCGCTCTCAGAAGTTGGCCGGCGGCGGCTCCGAGCGATGTCAGGTTCTGCATGTCCGGAACACTCCAGGTCGGTTGAGGACGCCTGACTCTCCGCGTGAGGCGCGGGCGGGTCAACCCGTCTCTGGAGCAGGGCTTCACCGCCAACACGCGGTCATCACGGACGACCGCGTGTTGGCCGATCCGGCACTAGGCCGATCGGATCTTGCCGAGGAACCCGTTCACCTGTTGCCGCAAGGTGTCGGCATGGCGGGTCAGCTCACCGCTGGCGCGGTGCACATTGTCCGCGGATGAGCCGCTCTCGCGGCTGTCCCGAGCCACTTCACTGATCGCGGTCGCGGCCTGTTCGCTGGATTGGGCAAGGCCCCGGATCTGGTCGGCGAGCGACCGGGTCACCGCCGTCTGTTCCTCGATCGCACCGGCAATCATGGCCGAAACCTCGTCGATTTCGGTCACCGACTCGCCGATCGCCCGGATCGCATCGACGGCTCCGCGTGTCTCGCGCCGCACCGCCTCGATCTCACCGGATATCCGGCTGGTGGCCTGCCCGGTCTGATTGGCGAGCGATTTCACCTCGTTCGCCACCACCGCGAAGCCCTTACCCGCATCGCCGGCCCGCGCGGCCTCGATGGTCGCGTTCAGGGCCAGCAAGTTGGTCTGTTCGGCGATGCCCTGGATCAGGGTGATCACATCGCCGATCCGCTCGGCCGAGTCCGACAATCCGGCGACGGTGCTGTCGGTCGAGCGCACCCGCTCAACCGCGCTGCGGGTGATCTCGCTCGCGCGGTCCACATGGCGGGCGATCTCGTCGATGGCCGAGCTCATCTGACCGACCGAGCTTTCGGCCTCCTTGGCCTCCCGGTTGGAACCTTCCGCCTCGCTGGCAACCCGCTCGGACAGAGCGCCGACCCGTTGGGTGGATTCGGACAGGGCGCGGGCGGTGGTGTCCAGTTCCTCGGCGGCGGCCGAGACGGTGCTGGCGATGCTGCCGACCGAGCTTTCAAGCTGGGTCGCCAGGTCGAGCATCACCTGATGACGGGCTTCCTGCGCTTTCGCCTCGTCCGCTTCCTTTTCGGCGGCAAGACGCGCGCGCTCGGCATTGGCGGCTTCGACCTGCGAGATTGCGTCCTCGGCCTTCTGAAAGGCGCTCGCGACCACGCTGGTCAGCCACAACAGGACGGCGGCCTCGAACACGACGATGACCGCATGCAGGATCACCCGGATCAGATTGGCGCCATCCGGAAAGACCGCCGAGGGCAGGAGGAAGTTCAGCGTCAGATGATGCACTGCGACCACACCGGCGGCGACCAGGACGGTGCGCCAGCAGCAAAATGCGGCGACCATCGCGAGGCCGGCGAAATAATACATGTGAACATCGATCTGCCAGGCTTCACCCGACATCGCGAACAGGATGATCGACACCATGCCCATCAGGCCGGCTGCCAGGGTGTATCGGGTTGCCGGCGCCTGGCGCATCTGGATGGCCATCCCGCCGACCACGGCCGCGATCACCACGGCGCCCAGGGTCGGTGCCAGCCAGGGTTTGTCGAGCAGCCACGCGACCATGGCGATCACCGGCACATGCAGAGCAAGGTAGACGGCCAGGATTTCCGTGGCACGGGACCGGATGCGAAGTAGGCTTTCCATCGTCTTAGTTTCCTTGGTCTGGGCCGACATTCGCGCCACATGGGCCAGGTCGATCTAGGCTGTCAGAGCCGACGCCCAGTGTGTCTTAGGGTTAGGTTTTGCGGAGGCTGAGGCATCCGGCCATGGACAGTGGGTCGAGCAGCAGAAGCGCTCCGGCTCCGGAGAGCAGGTCATCGGTGTCGCTGTTCGGGCTGGACACCACCAGAACCGAACCGGTCCCGCCTGCCCGGACGATCGGAAGTCCGGTCGAGGCGGCGGCCGCGAGAACATCCACATCGCCCCACCACGGCGGAAACACCGCGGCGATCATGCGATCGCCCGTTCCGAACGTTGGAGAGCTGGATGCCGGCATCGCCGCGCTCAGGGCAGCGATCAGGCCCAGACCGCAGATCAAGCCCGCAGGAAGCAGGGCCCGGAGACCGCCTGTAGAATTTTGCTGCATAGAAGGCCGTCCGCTTACTGAAGGTCGACCTGAGTTTGAGCAGATTTGTATGAAGTCCAGGTTAAGATGTTAAATTTACGCAATGTAAGCGTATCGTGTTGAGACATTGACGGCACCCCAGGTT
>CALAHL010000560.1 GCA_937891725.1 uncultured Rhodospirillaceae bacterium
AGAGGATCGTCGGTGGAACCGATGATTCTGCAACAGCCTCCTTGATGAATCTATACGATAATTCATCTGTAGATGACACAGGGACTTGGCGGAACGATGACCAAAATCCAACGGACCGTGTGGGCCGGATCTGCCGTGATCCTTTGCACCTGTCTGGTCGGCACCCTCCAGTTCGGAGTTGGGTCGGGTCAGGCAGGGACGCCCAAGGACTGTGTGTCGGTCGAAGCTGGAGAGCCGGCAATCGTTCAGGAAGGGCGGTACAACATTCTTTGCCTGCGTCCCATTCCCGGCCCGTTCACCGTGGCGTGTTACGCCGAGGGCGTGCCGGGTCCGCACACGTTGGTGCTGTATCCGTTCGATATCGACGGTCCGGCCCGTCAGCGTATCGAGATTGCCGGGGACGGCCCGGTTTTGACCTTGCAGGGAATGGCCGGCCAGGATGCCCACCTGTTCCTGAGCTATGACGGCCCGTTCGATCCGATCCGCGACGGCTATAGCCTCACCTGCCGGTGGTAAGCCGATCGGACGCCTGCTAGCGTGCGGATCCCGGTTCAAAAAGATCAAATATGTGGGAGGACGGCAATGAATCAGGCGGTTGTTCTGGCTCAGATGGCCAGGGCGTTCGGCGGGCGACCGGCGATCTCGCGCGGCACCGAAGTTGTCTGGGATTATCGCACATTTGCTGAGCGGGTGTCGCGGGTCGCATCCGGTCTGCGCGCGCTCGGACTGCAACCGGGCGACCGCGTTGCAATCGTCATGAAGAACGTCGCCGAATACTATGAAGTCATGTACGGCATCTGGCACGCGGGATTGGTCGCGGTGCCGGTGAACGCCAAACTGCACGCTAAGGAGCACGCCTACATCCTGGAACATTCCGGCAGCCGTCTGGCGTTCACGACGCCGGATCTGGCAGAGGCCATTGCGGGTGTGCGCGCCGAGATCCCGACCCTCGCACATATGGTCACCACGGGAACAGAAGCCTATGCCGATTTGCTGGGGCACGGGGCGGTGCCGGTCGCAGAGAGCAAACCCGACGATCTGGCGTGGCTGTTCTACACCTCCGGCACCACCGGGCGGCCGAAGGGGGCGATGCTGACCCACCGCAACCTGATGTCGCAGACCATGAACTACCTGGCCGATGTCGACGTGATCGATCCGGGCGACTGCATGATCCACGCGGCCCCGATGAGCCACGGCTCCGGCATCTACGGCTTGCCCCATGTCGCGCGCGCCGCCAATAACATCGTGCCGGCTTCGGGCGGATTCGATGTTGCGGAGACGCTGGCGCTGATCGAACACTGGAAGGGCTGTAGTTTCTTTTTCGCGCCGACCATGGTCACCCGGCTGATCAACACCCCGAACATCCGCGAGGCGGATCTGTCGAACTTGAAGA
>CALAHL010000561.1 GCA_937891725.1 uncultured Rhodospirillaceae bacterium
CTCCTCCAGGGTCTGTCCGGTCAGCAGAGCTTCGGATTGGGCCAGACAATTGGACAGCAGCAGGATGTGATGTTGTTCCATGTCCGCCTCGTGTCCGTTGGCGGCGACCAGGAACTCGCAAGGGATCACATCCGTGCCCTGATGGATCAGCTGGTAGAAGGCGTGCTGACCGTTGGTCCCTGCCTCCCCCCAGACAATGGGACCCGATGCGCGGGTGAGCGCTGTGCCGTCCCGCGCGATCCGCTTGCCGTTGCTTTCCATGTCCAGCTGCTGGAGATAGGCGGGCAGCCGTGCGAGGCGCTGGTCATAGGGCAGGACCGCACGGCTCGGATACCCGCAGACATTCCGGTGCCAAATGCCGACCAGCGCCAGCAGCACCGGCAGGTTCCAGTCCAGAGGAGCCGTGTGGAAATGGCTGTCCATCGCGTGCGCACCCGCCAGCAGGTCGCGGAATGCGGCCGGCCCAACCGCCAGCATGATCGACAGCCCGATCGGCCCCCACAGGGAATAGCGTCCGCCGACCCAGTCCTCGAATCCGAACACCCGGTCGGCGTCGATCCCGAAATCCCGAGCCTTGTCGCCGGCGGAGGAGATCGCCGCGAAATGGCCGCCCACGGAATCCGCTCCAACCGCGGCAGTCAGCCAGGCTTTGGCGGAATTCGCATTGGTCATGGTCTCGACGGTGGTGAAGGTCTTCGAGGCCACGATCACCAGCGCCCGGTGCGGATCGAGTGTCCGAACTGTGTCCGCCAAATGGGCGCCGTCCACATTGGAGACGAAATGGACGCGTGGGCCATCGTGATAGGGCGCCAGCGCCCGGGTCGCCATCAAGGGTCCCAGATCGGAGCCGCCGATGCCGATATTGATCACATCGGTGAACCGCTTTCCGTCTGGAGCCGAAATCGTGCCGGCGCGGATCGCGTCCGCGAAAACCGTCATGCGTTCCATGGTCTCTGATACGCCCGGCATGACGTCTGCGCCGTCAACCTCGACCTTCTGGCTGTCGGGCGCACGCAGGGCGGTGTGCAGGACGGCGCGATCCTCGGTGGTGTTGATCCTCGCACCCGAAAGCATGGCGTCCCGCTTGCCCTCGACACCGGTTTCGGCGGCCAGCGCAAGCAGGAGCTTCAGGGCCTCGTCGTCGATCGAGGTCTTCGAGAAATCCAGGATCATGTCGTCCAACCGAGCGGAAAACCGCTCGAACCGATCAGACTCCCGATCGAACAGCACGGCAATCTTACGGTCGGCGGTGGCCGTCCGGTGGTTCGAAAGCCGATCCCAGATACGATCCGTCATTAAGTCCGCCTGTGGCTATTCAGGAAACAAAGGTCACGATGCCCGCTGATTGAACCTACGCCCGACCAGCGCGCTGGCAATGTTGATCTTCTGGATGTCGATTGCACCTCCCGCGATGCCCCAGCCCCAGGCGTCGCGCATTTTCTGCTCCATCCCATATTCCTTGGCGTAGCCGTATCCACCCATGACCTGCAGCGCGGCGCCGGTGACCTCACGGACCATTTCATTGGCGAAGCACTTGGCGAGCGAGCTGTCCATGATGCTGGGCAGGCCATCTTCCGCGTTCTTGGCGGCCCGCCAGATCAGCAGCCGAGACGCCTCAACCCGGATCTTCATTTCCGCGAGTTTCATCTGCACCGCCTGGAATTCCACCAGCTCCTTACCGAACGCCTTACGGTCCTGGGTATAGGCGACCGCCTGATCGAGGGCCGACTGCGCGATGCCGAGGCACATGGTGGCGTTGCCGCAGCGCTCCAGATCGAAGGCCTCCATCAGATGCTTGAATCCGCCTGCCGGGACGATCAGGTTTTCCTTCGGGATGCGGACGTCCTCGAAGAATATGTCCGCCGAGGGAATGCCGCGAAAGCCCATCAGCTTCTCGCGCGGCCCAAAGGACACACCGTCCCGGTCCTTCTCGACATAGAGGGCTCCGATCCCCTTCGCGCCCGGCGCGTCGGACATCTTGGTGTAGACCACATAAGAGTCCGAATGCCCGCCGCCGGAGCACCAGCGTTTTTGGCCGTTCAGAATGTAATGGTCGCCGTCCTCCACCGCTTTCGTCTTCAGGTCGGTGAGGGCGGTGCCGGCATCCGGCTCGGACATGGCGACGGCACAGACCAATTCGCCGGCGCAGACTTTCGGAACCACAGAGGCGGCGAGGCTGGACCCCGCGAAATGCTCGACCGCGCGGATCGGACCCACCGAGCTCTCGAAGATCGGAAAGGCCACGGCGGGGGAGATCTTCGCGAACTCCTCCAGCACGATCAAAGCTTCCAGATTGCCGAGACCTAGGCCGCCCAGCTTGGTCGAGACGTTGACGCCGAGGAACCCCATCTCGGCATACCGTTTCAGCCAAGCCTTCGACAGCGCCTCGTCCTTTTCCTCAAGCTCCTTGGCAACATCCGGCATTTCGGCGGTGGCGAAGGCGCGAGCGGTCTCGCGGAGCTGTTCCTGATCCTCTGTCAGACGAAAATCCATAGCGTAATTCACTCCCTGGGGGTTCTGGCCGGTTGGCCCGGCTGCTGCCCAAGGATGCGACGTCGGTTGGTGCTGGCACAAGCCCGTTCTCGCTACTAGGAGAAGTTGTTCAACATCTCGAAAGCTGCAAATAGCGAGTGCGCTTTTCTGGCGATCTGCTAGTCTGATGGACAGATTGACGCAGCGTATGATCACCGTCAGATTACGGGATCACTTT
>CALAHL010000562.1 GCA_937891725.1 uncultured Rhodospirillaceae bacterium
CACTGTCTGTGAGCCTTCAACATGAACCAGACGATCTCCATGCCGGACCTGCGCCTCGAACCGGGGCGCGTTTCCAGTTGCTGCATCCTTGCACTTGATCTCGGCACGACCACTGGCTGGGCGCTGCGTGCGCCGGTAACCCCAGACGACAGATCCGAATGGCGTCCGATACCTGACTGGCCCGCATACGAGGTTTCGTCCGATGGGCGAGTCCGCCGAGTGCGTCAGTCAAAAGGCGCTCTGTCAGGCCGCGTACTCCGGCCTTTGCTCAACAAAAAGACCGGCTACATCTCGGTCTGCCTCTGTGAGCGCCCGAGGTCGAACCGCATCGACGTGCATCGTCTCGTTGCCCTCGCCTTCATCGGACACCCGCCCTCACCGCGCCATCTGGTGGCGCACAACGACGGCGACCGTATCAATAACACCGCCAGCAATCTGCGATGGGCAACGCAAGCCGAGAATCTCCGCGACTGCCGTGCACACGGTACCGCGCTGATCGGATCAAAGAACCCCTCTGCGTTGATTAGTGAAGTCGACGTTCTCGCAATCCGCCGGATGAAGGTTGCGGGAATTCCGCGGCCGGTGATTGCGGATGGCTACGGACTCCACAAGCGTTCAGTCTTCAAAATTCTCGCTAATTCCAGCTGGAGGCACGTGCAATGAGTATCTTGGCATTGGACCTTGGAACTCGAACAGGATGGGCGCTGGTCGACAGCGATGGGAACATCTCGAGCGGAGTTGTCGAGTTCAAGCAGGACCGTTGGCACGGCGGCGGCATGCGGTTTCTGCGCTTCCGGTCTTGGCTGGACGAAGTCTATCATCTCGCTGGCAGGTTCGATCAGCTCTTCTACGAACAGGTGCGCAGACATGCGGGGACGGATGCATCCCACCTCTACGGCGGCTGGTTGGCAATCCTTGAGGTTTGGTGCGAGCAGAACTCCGTAGCCTATGCCGGCGTCCCGGTCGGCACCATCAAATGCCATGCCACTGGCAAGGGGAATGCGCCGAAAGATGCCATGATCGCGGCGGCCAAGGCCAAAGGGTTTTCGCCCACAGACGACAACGAGGCCGACGCCATCGCGATCCTGCTTTGGGCCATTGAAACCCAAGGAGGTGCGCAATGACTGGCATGCGCTTCACGCCCAAGGGCTATGGCGGCCATCGTCGCCAGCCCGACGAGGTCAAACGCGACGGTTGGAAGGAACAGGGGCTGTTGGCCGTCGCCATTGACGATGACCGGTTGACCTGGCCCGAGCGTGAACTGGTGCGCCAGCTTGGCGAGCGCCTGTATGGCAAACTGGAACGGGAGGCGCGCCATG
>CALAHL010000563.1 GCA_937891725.1 uncultured Rhodospirillaceae bacterium
GCTCGGCTGCCGCCTCCATGCCGCGCGACCTCACAGAACCCTCCAGATTCCGACGTGAAGCTTCGAACCCAAATAATTGGGTCGACCGTTATCCTGACGGCAACTCTCGCCGCAGCCATGGCTCTGATCATCGGTGACCTCGCGACTGAACAGGTCCGACGCCAAATCGGGCTCTCGTTGGAGGATCTGGCTGTCCAGATGGCGGATCGCATGGACCAGGAGATGGCAAACCGGATCGCCGAGGTTGACGTTCTGTCCGGCCTCCCGGTTTTTAGCCAAATCGAGAATCCGTCCATTCCCCGCGCCGCCATCGACCGGTTTCAGGAAAAGCTGCCGATCTTCTCCTGGGTCGGCATCACGGATCGAACGGGGATTGTGATTGCAGGAACCGGCGGGGTCTTGGAAGGTGTTTCGATCGGCCATCGTCCGGTATTTCAGGAAGGCATCGCGGGCGGGTTTGTCGGCGATGTTCACGACGCCGTCATGCTGGCGAAATTGATTCCGAATCCGTCCGGCGAACCGGTCAAATTCGTTGATATCTCGCGACCGATCGTGGGCACCGACGGGATACCGAACGGCGTCTTCGCGGCACATCTCAGTTGGCAGTGGGCTCGGTCTGTCGAGCGCCGCCTGCTCCTGGAGCGCGGAAGCGAGGGAAGTGTGGGCCTTTACGTGGTGGCGGCGGATTCGACGATCTTGTTGGGCCCGGACCGTTCCGTGCATGGCAGCAAGTTGAACCTCCTCTCGACTAAAGACGCGGCGTTCGGGTCGAAAGGCTGGCGGATTGAGAAATGGCCCGATGGAGAAGACTACCTGGTCGGCTATGCGAAGGCCGATGGCGAAGACGTGTTCAAGGGACTCGGGTGGGTCGTGCTTGCCCGTCAGCCGCTGCTGGAGGCTTATGCGCCCGTGCGGCAGATGGTCTGGCAGATCGCCGCACTGGGGCTGATTTTCACCATTTTGGGCGGGGTGATCGGCTGGATTATGACGACCCGCATCGTAAAGCCTTTGAACAGGATGGCCGACGCCGCCGATGCGCTGCGCGCAAATGAAGCGGTGGGGTTCCCGCGCATTCGAGGCCCGCATGAAATCGAAACCGTATCGCATGCCATTGAGGATCTCATTGAAACCCTGGTTGCCAAGCAGCATGAGGTTGAAACCCTATCCGACAAGGCAAAGCGGGATCCGCTGACCGGATTGTCAAACCGCGCGGCGCTCGACGAGTTTTTAAGCCGTCCGAGACCTCGAGACCGGTCCTATGCCGTGCTCGCCATCGATCTTGACGATTTCAAAAGCGTGAATGACAGGTTTGGTCACGATACCGGTGATCGTTTGCTCCAGGTCGTCGCCGAGCGACTGCGCGGGTGCGTCCGGTCGGGTGACTTGCTGGTCCGGACCGGAGGCGATGAGTTCTTGGTATTCCTGGCGATGCAGAAAAGCGATCAGGATGGGCCGGCGCGCCGTATCGCAGCGCGTGTGATCAGAGATCTATCAGAGCCGTATGATGTGATCAGAGCGAATGATGGCGGCGATCAGGAAGCGCCGGACATGACCTCTATCGCAGCAAGTGCTGGTCTCGCATGCTTCCCACGTGACGGCGAAACTCTCGAAGAGATCATGAAAC
>CALAHL010000564.1 GCA_937891725.1 uncultured Rhodospirillaceae bacterium
CGGTCCCATTTGTCGTCCAGAACCTTGTCGAACAGGATCTCCGGGTCGCTGTCGACCGAGAGCCAGGCGTTGTCCTGCAGTTCGTCATCAAGCTGTCCGGGCCCCCAGCCGGCATAGCCGAGCGCCAGCAATCGACGGTCCGGCCCAGCCCCTTCGGAGATGTCGCGCAGGATGTCGACGGTCGCGGTCAGAGCCAGACTCTCGCTCAGCTGCATGCTGTCGGGAACCAGATAGTCGGTGGTGTGCAGCACAAAGCCGCGTCCGGTCTCGACCGGGCCGCCGAAATGAATCGATGGCATCCGGGCCTCCGGAATCCGGTCGGGGTCCAGCTCCAGCTGCTCCATCAGATCCTGAAAGGAGATCGAGCCGATCAGCCGGTTCACCACGATCCCCATGGCGCCCTCTTCATTATGGGCGCAGACATAGATCACGGTGCGGGTGAACCGCGGGTCCCGCATCGCCGGCATGGCGATCAAAAGCTGGCCGGTCAGATAGCCGGCACGCGATTCAACCGCGTCCTGATCGTCGGAGCCTTCGATGCCGTCACTCTTGCCGGCATTAGGTGTGTCGTCTGAGCCCATCGGCGACTCCCTGTCGCGGGTCTGTCCCGCAATCGTGAGCAACGGTCGCCCCAATCGCTCCTATATTGTACACCGAGCCTATCATTGACCTGAGGCCTGTTTCAATGAAGCTGCCCCGATGACCATGTCGCACACCATGCTGTTTCGATCGATCGCCCGCCGCCTCTTGCGGATCAGGTTGGCATTGGCGTTCGCCGTCCTGGCGGCGGTTCCGGTCCAGATCGCGCCGGCCCAGGCAGAGTCGGTCAGTTCGAACTGGGCGCGGACCGAGTTCGCGGATGTCCGTCTGGTCTCGGCGGTCGCAGGGACCGGAGGCCGCGAGAGCGTGCCGCTGGGCCTGGAGTTCCGGCTGGCCGAGGGGTGGAAGGTCTATTGGCGGGCCCCGGGCGATGCGGGCTATCCGCCGGAGGTGAGTTGGGACGGTTCCGGCAATCTGGCCGACACCCAGATGCGCTTCCCGGTGCCCAGCCGGTTCTCGATCTTCGGGCTGGAAAGCTATGGCTACAAGGATCAGGTGGTCTATCCGATCGACGTCACCTTGGTCGAACCGGGCGCTCCATTGGCCGTCACGGCAGAGGTCAACGCGCTCGCCTGCGCGGAAATCTGCGTGCCGCTGACCGCCAGCCTGAGCCTCGATCTGCCGAATACCGAAGCGAAGGCGACCCCATTTACCCAGCTGATCGGGCGCTGGCAGTCGCAGGTTCCGGCGGATCTGTCCGGGATCGATATGACCGTTTCCAGCGCCAATGCGGTTGGCGATCCGGCCCACCCGACGCTTGAGCTTCTGGTGCGGTCGGAGGTCCCGTTCGAGTCCTTGGACGTGTTCCCGGAGGCGGCACCCGGTCTGTCCTTTGGCCGCCCGGAGCGGGTCTCGACCGGCGAGGCCGGCGCGCTTCTGCTGCGGGTGCCCGTTGGCGTGAGAGGGGAGGCCCGGCTGGAGGGCGCGCCGCTGACCCTGACCCTGGTCGATGGGGACCGGTTCGTCGAACGCACGGTGATCGTGGGTGAGACCGGGGCCGCAACGTCTGTGTCCCAGGCCGGTGCGGGTGTCGGAACCTTGCTTTGGATTCTCGGACTGTCGGTGCTTGGTGGCCTGGTTCTCAACCTGATGCCCTGTGTGCTGCCGGTCCTGTCGCTCAAGCTGTTGGGCGTGGTCAGCTATGGCGGCGCGGAGCGTGGTGTGATCCGCGCCGGGTTCCTGGCGTCCGCTGCCGGGATCGTGGTGAGCTTTCTGCTGTTGGCGGTGGCGGCGATCGGGCTGAAGGCCGCCGGCGTCGCGGTCGGGTGGGGCATCCAGTTCCAGCAGCCGGTGTTCCTGGCGCTGATGGCGGCCCTGGTGACCGGGTTCGCAGCCAATCTGGCCGGTGGCTTCGAGGTACCGTTACCCCGGATCCTGGCGCGCCTGGGTGAAGGGCGCGTCGGCGGCGCCGACCACCGGCAGGGGCTTGCAAAACATTTCGGAACCGGAATGCTGGCGACGCTGCTGGCGACGCCGTGCAGCGCGCCGTTCGTCGGCACCGCGATCGGCTTCGCCCTGGCGCGCGGCCCGGGTGAGATTCTCGCGGTCTTCGGCGCCATGGGTCTGGGGCTCGCGCTGCCGTATCTGGCGGTCGCGGCGATCCCAGGTCTGGCGCGGGCCATGCCGCGCCCCGGCGTCTGGATGCTGTGGGTCAA
>CALAHL010000565.1 GCA_937891725.1 uncultured Rhodospirillaceae bacterium
GCCGCAGTGATGGTGCGGTTTGTCGTCCTCGTCATCCCTCTGACCATCACCTGGCTGTGGAACAGGGGCACTGGTGGCGAGCAAGCAGATATCTAGGAGCAACCCCGACTACCGATGTAAGCCTTCATGAAATAGCTTGAAGGCCCACAACGCAGACGCTTTCGTCGAAGAGTAGTCCTTCCAAACCGGTTGGGGCTAAATTTGGACCGGCGTCGTTGCCTTTGCCAACCCGATTGGAAGATCCATCAAAGAGGGATTTTCGCTGAAAGCTCACTTCAGAAAAACAGCGCGTTTTGCGCTTGTTCTATCGACCTCTCTGTACCTTACAGAACGGAATGCAGAGATCTCTCTAAAACCCTTACAGAACGGAATACAGAGAACAACACGCACCATCCAATACAACTTATAGAGAGGATTTTGCTCGGCTGAACCCAAGTTTAAGGCCCTGAAACGACCCCCCGAGCGGGTTCATTAGGCCATCGAGCTCGCAGTATATCATGAGATACCATGGTATATTTCGGTATACTACGGGATCCCGTGAGATACCGTAGTATCTCGTGGGATACCAAAAAATACCGTGGTATTTCATCGAACGTTGGTTCAACAAACCCAACACCTCGCCCCGAATTGCTACGCGGTATAAAGGTCCCCGCTGGTCTCAAATCGGACTTACACCGTAGTTAAAAAAAACTCTCTGGAAACTATTGATATAAAACAGTTTAGGTGATTTTCGAAATCGAAGATGGTAGCGTGTACGCTATAAGATCGGCATGATCAAACTCAAGGACACAGGATCATGAGCGCGAAACCCGCTGTAGCTGCCGCCCAGCTAAGTCCACAAGCAATCGGGGATGCGTCTGCAAACAAGGCTATTTCTCGTCTCCAGGGGTTAGATGACGCCTTAAAGACTGAGCCGGAAAATATTGGGTTGATGAACCAGCGCATCGACGTGCTGATTGAATTAAATCGCCTGGGGGATGCACGAAAGACCGCAAGTCGTGCGATAGATATTGCCGGATCAAAGGCAGATGCGGTTCTCTTAGGACAAGCCTGTCGGATCGCGTTTCTGACCAACCGACATGACGAAGCTATAGCCATAGCACGTTCCGGACTTCAGAAGGCTCCCGGATGGGCCGACTTTCACGGAGTCCTGGGACTTTCATTAAATGCCAAAGGCGATCGGGCTTCAGCTGTCGGTTCTTTGGAGCGCGCCGTCAATCTCAACCCTCTAAAGCGCAATTATCGGATCGCACTCGGCCAGACCTTGGAGTCACTAGGCCAAACCAATCGAGCCGAGCGGGTCTACCGCCATGCCGCTTTGACGGATCCGAGCTTTGGAGATGCGTTCCTAAATCTTGGAAATATTTTACAAGCGCGCGGATCCTACGAAGAAGCCGCCGCAAACTACGACAAGTCGATTCGCTTTCTGGGCCTGCGTCCCCACATATACGGAAATTATGGAGCTCTTGAGCGAAAGCGCCTTCGCTACCCCGCCGCTCACACAGCGTACCGTAGAGCTCAGATATTAAAGCCGAACGACACCGGAATTCACTACAATGTTGGCAATCTGTTGCGCGCTGAAGATCGGCTAGACGAGGCGATCAAGGCCTATAAGAAAGCCCTTTTTGGACGCCAGAACGCAGCCGGGGTTCATTGGAATCTGTCCCTGGCACTTCTGGCGGCTGGTTATCTGGAAGACGGTTTTAGAGAGTATGAATGGCGTTGGCGGTACGAGCATTTCCCCTCCAAACGCCGCGATTTCAAGCAACCGATGTGGGACGGCAGCCCATTAAATGGCCGGACTCTTCTCGTCCATACCGAGCAAGGACTGGGTGACGTTCTCCAGTTTCTGCGCTTCTTGCCAGGGATCGTCGCACGAAAAGATGGGGAAAAAGTAGGGCGGGTCATTTTCGAAGTGCACGATACGCTCATGACCTTGATTGGGGATTTGCCTGGAGTTGACCAGACGATCCAGCGGTTCGACACACCACCACATTTCGATGTTCATCTGCCTTTGTTAAGTGCACCTTTGGTTCTCGGAACTCGAAGTCTCAAGGACCTGCCATCCGAAGTACCCTATCTGGATATCCCGAGCGGCCCAGATTTTCCAATTCCGGAAGCAGACCCAAACTGTTTGAAGGTCGGGTTTGTCTGGGCTGGAAATCCCAAATTTTCACAAGATGCTCAACGATCAACGGATATCGATCACTATATGCCACTCTTCAGCACGCCTGGAATCCAGTGGTTTTGCCTGCAGAAAGGCGAACGCGAACCTGAGGTCACTAAAGCACCTAGCAGCGTGGTTCGGCTGAACGAGCGTATCAAAGACTTTCGGGATACAGCGGTAATTATGACAAAGCTGGATCTGGTGATTTCAACCTGCACCTCTGTTGCGCACTTAGCCGGAGCTTTGGGAGTTCCGACTCTGGTGCTGCTATCACGCAATGCGGACTGGCGTTGGATGGTGAATCGATCCGATAGCCCGTGGTATCCAAGCGCTGAGTTAATACGCCAGAAAACCTATGGCGACTGGGCGGGAGTGTTTGCGGATCTGCAAGTTGCGCTTGAGGACCGCGTGAAGGCGCGTAGATAACCTAGCCACGGCATGATTGCTGCGACATCTCGAAAAATCTTCGTTCCGGCGAATAGGCCCGTCAATGGCCTTCCAGCACGCCCGCCTAATCAAACGGGACCATTTGTTCAACTTGCATACCTGGATCAGAAAACCTGAGATCAAAACGCATAGACCGGACAAAATTCCTTGATCGTTAGAGCAGCATCATTCGCGACGACTGGCCAACCAAGTCATCCAGGGTTTCTGGACCCGTGGAGGAAAAGCGAGGCTCGGCATCTCATCGTCGATGTTCAGGTTGGGGTTCCAATACGGATCCTGATCAAGGACGTCCCCCCAACGCTCCCGCATCGTCGCCATCTCACGTCTGAAACGGGTAAGCTTCTCCGGCGCATTGTCGCTGCCGCGCGAGACTGATTCGTAGTGATACAATTCAGCATGCGGAGCCACAACGATACGATGCCCAGAATCCCGAATCTTCAGGCAAAAATCCACATCATTGAACGCGACGGTCAGCTGCTCCTCGTCCAACCCACCAACCTGATCCCAAAGGATGCGCGTGGTGAGAAGACAAGCCCCCGTGACCGCAGTGGCATTGTGCAAGAGATTGGAGCGTTGGAAATAGCCATCGGCCTCGCGTGGCAGGCGCTTCTCGAAATGCCCAGCGACCCCTCCAATTCCGACCGTCACACCGGCATGTTGGACGGTGTCATCCGGAAAAAACAGCTTCGCTCCCACCACACCAACCCCGTCAAGCGAGAGCTGACGCACCATCTCGCCAAGCCAATCCGGATTGATCGGCTCCACATCGTTGTTCAGCAAAAGGACCAGCTCACCGCCCCCCTGAGCCACAGCGACATTATTGAGTCGGGAATAGTTAAAGGGTCCATCATCGCGGAGCACCCGGATCCTGGGATCTGCAGATATGCTTTTGAGGTAATCTGCGGTGTCCGCCTTTACGCTACCGTTATCAACGACAATCAGTTCCCAATCTTTGTAGTGGGTCTTCTCCAGCAATCCGTCGATGCAAACCTTCAGAACGTCCACCTTGTCGCGGGTGGGCACCACAATCGTCACTTTGGGTAAGGGATTTGGCATCTCGGGCAGTATGCGGTGTCCATAGCCTGAGGCACTCGGAACCACCTGTGCAGCCTGACCGATACGATCAAGGTGTTCGGCTATCGCCCGTCTTGCCGCATCATGAGCATAGTTTTTTGCGCCTCCGCCCGTCGCAATCGAACCTGGCACGGTGCGCCAGTGATAGAGCACCACCGGGACATGACGAATTCGCTCAGGCCCCACCCGATCAGCAATCCTCAACATCAAATCGTAATCCTGGCTGCCCCGAAAGGCATCCCGGAAGCCACCGATAGCCTCAACTTCCGATCGTCGGTACACACCGAGATGGTTCACGAAATTCTGGGACAGCACGAATTCGGGCGACCAATCCGGCTTGAAATACGGATCGAACAAGCGCCCGGCCTCATCGATCTTGTCCTCATCAGAATAGAGGATCGCCGCGTCCGGGTGCGAGTTCACCTCAATCGCCATCCAATAGAGTGCATCCGCTGTCAGCTGATCATCATGATCAAGGAGCGCTATGTAGTCGCCGGTAGCAAGCTCCAGCGCGCTGTTTGAGGCATCGGCGATGTGCCCATTGGCCTCCCGATAGGTCACTTTAACGCGATCGTCAGCAGCGCTTGCCTCCTCGAGAACCTGCATCACCTCTCGCCGGGTCGATGCATCATCGGCGATGCAGAGCTCCCAATTCGGGTATAGCTGATCACGCACACTTTCAATCGCCACCCTCAGATGCTGTGGATCGGAATTGTAGGTCGGCATGACGACAGAAAATTTCGGACGCCTCTCAATTGTCTCGATATGTTGTGCGATTGCAGATCTGTCGGCTTCGCTGAGGTCCCAGAACAAGCCACGCCAGTTTTCATAGCTGTCGATAGATTTGGTCGCCTGACGGGCGAGATAGACCTTCATGCCAGCCCATCCACCCCGTTGCAGCCGTCGGAACAGCGCTGGGATCCCCTCCTCCCGAATTTGACTGGCAATCAGACGCAACCCGAGCTGTAGCCGAGAGACTTCGCGAACCCGAATGGGGTCCATCTCGAAACGACCCTTCCAGTTAATCGGATCAAAGCGCATGGCCTGCACCCGGTCCGGCAAACGGATGTAACAGGTGACAGACTGCCCTTGGGTTGGAGGCAAGCGCTTGCGATCAGCCTCCGTACCTCCATCTCCGCAGTCGATGACCAATGACGGGGTAACCACCCGATCTTCGGCCTTCAGCCGATAAATTATTTCAACCCAGCCGCACGGAAGCCGGCCACGATTTGAATTCAGGAGAAAAGATGGACGGATGTCAGTTGCCTGATAGTGCCGTTCCGCAATCTTCTCCATGTCGACAAGCTGCACTGGTGTTAGCACGTGGCCACGCCCCACCAGCGCAGCCGTCACCCATTCGACAGCCCGACTGACAATCCGGATTGGCGTCGACAACGGCCGTGACGCCGAGGTCGAACCATCACTTTTCCCCTCCGCTAAAACTTCGACCTGATTCTGAACGTCTCGGATACCCAACGGTAGATCCTTATCCTGGATCTCACGGTCTTTGGCTTTTGGGCGGGTTGTCCGAATGTCTGGTTTAGTCATGGCATCAGGTGTTCCACGGCTTTTTCTCTCCCATCAGCAAGGCCAATACGCAGTCCTACTTCAAGAGCGCGTACGAACGATTTCAGGGGATGTATGACAAAAAACATCGCGATACATCGCGACTGAGCATCGTTTTTTCCAGATCAAACCTGCTCGCCTCCTAGCATCTCGCAACCGAAGCGGCCACTTGCAAGTTCGATTTGGCACAGAACTCAGCCGACTCGGTAGCAAATCCAGTACCCAGTGATCACTGTTGGGTCTTTTAGGGTAAGCGGTTTCCGGACGCACCGAGACCGAATATCGGGTTTCCTCCTAGGGCTCTGTTAGATATAAGCGAGGAACGGAAATATTCCGTATTCAAGAGCCGATGATACTCACGTGACTTCACACGGACAGGCGGGCGATATGGGCGAATATCTCGATGCACTTTGGAATGACCTGGAGAAGACCTGGGATCTCGCGATGGAAATCAACGATCTTCCCGAGGCAGAGCGCAGAGACGTGGCCAAGGGTTGGGAAAAATTTCAAGCATCTGACCTAGTCGACGTCGACCGAACCAGGCAGGAAATCGGAGACAGCGGGGTGCCAGAGAAGGTGTTCTGCAAGAACATCTATGGTGTCCAGTTCAACACCGAGACCAAATACTGGATACCGTTTCGTCATGGC
>CALAHL010000566.1 GCA_937891725.1 uncultured Rhodospirillaceae bacterium
TGTTGAGCTCCTGCAGATTGGGCAGGCCTCCCAGAAACAGGACCCGCTTGATCAGCCAATCCGCGTGCTCCATCTCCTCGATGGATTCCTTGTACTCGTACTTGGCAAGCTTGGAGACGCCCCAATCCGCCAGGATACGGGAATGCAGAAAGTACTGATTGATCGCGGTCAATTCGTTCTTGAGCGCCTTGTTCAAAAACTCAATGACCTTCTTGTCGCCCTTCATGGCTCACCTCGCGAAAGCTATTGGCGACCGTGCTGATCACCTTTGGCCCAAGCTTAACCGATTAGGGGGTTCAATGGAAGAAAATCTCGGAATATCAACATGTTGATAACGCGAGGCGTTCGCGTGAGCGGGTCCGTCAAGCCGCAGTCGCAGCCTCCATCAAACCGATCATGGCGGGCATCTGAGGAGCCGCCGGAGCCGCTTCCAGGCGGCTGTTGATCAAACCTCGGATCACATCCTTACAGGCGCCGCAGCGGGGTGTGACGCCAATTGTTTTGTAGACCTGTGCTACGCTGCGCGCGCCGTCGGAAATGGCGGCATCGACCGCCCGGTCGTTGAACGCATTGCAGCAGCACACAATCATCTCAGTCTCTCCAAACCGCTCGGGACTCTCGTACATGCGAGTCATTCGCATCAGTGCCTTATGTGATGCTTCCTGCGAGTGGTTGTCAATAGGAGAGTCTGGGATACGGCGCATTGATTTAGCTCAAAGCGGAGAGATCGGAGCCCTTGGAAACCTCACGGGTCTCCGGGCACGCCGTAAGACGGTGCCGCGTCGGGATCGAGTGCCCGGGAGACGTAGGCGTCCATCTCCGGCTTCCAGCGCATCCAGAGGGCGGTGAGCTCCGCGATCGGCGTTTCCGACCAGTCGACCCTCAGGTCCGCGACCGGCCACGCCACCCGATGCGCCATGACCAGCCCCGCCGAATGGACCTGCCCGGCCTCGCCTCCCGCCGCTTCGCCTGCAATCAGAGCCGCAATCAACCGGTCGCCGAGGTCATCGTCTTCGGTCGCCTCGAACCGCTCGACCATGGCCGAAGGCACGTCGGTGTTGGCCAGCATGTTGCCTGCCGCAACGCAGTGGGCACCGACCTGACCGGCATGGAGACCCAGCGTCTTGGCCCCATGGGCGACCGCGCCGTCACCGTCCCGGCTCAACACCGCTACCTGGCGCCATGCGGGATGCGGCGCGTCGCCAATCACCCGGGCGAGCGTTTCCTCGGCGGTGAGCCCGCGCGCCAGCAGATCGAGTCCCTTTGGCCCCAGTCTCGGGTCGGTCACGTTCTGGCTGCCGACCACACCGACATCCGCTCGCACATGGGCGCAGCGCGCCGCAACCGCGACGCTGGAGGAGCTGACGATCATGCCGAGGGCACCGGTCCGCGTACAATGTCCGAGCAGTGAGAAGGTCACGATCCAGATCCTTTCCGAGATGTCATTTTGGGCTATGGTCCGACCAGGAGTGATCAAGCCTCGCAGACGCGCGGCGGAATCGAAAGAGGGCAGCGCATGCGCATTGGGATCATCGGAGCAGGGGCGGTCGGCGGCTTTATGGCGGGCCATCTGGCACGGGCGGGCAACGAGGTGGCGGTGCTGGCGCGCGGCGCCAATCTGACGGCGCTCCGAACGGATGGGGTGACCGTGCTCAGCCAAGGTCAGCGCTGGACCGCGTCGGTTACAGCGTCTGACAGTGCGGCGGAGCTTGGACCGGTCGATCTGGCGATCGTGACCGCGAAGGGGCCGTCCTGGCCGGTGCTCTCCGAAGCCATGGCGCCGATGTTGGGTCCGGATACGACGGTTGTCTGCGCGATGAACGGCATTCCCTGGTGGTACGAATACGGACGCGTCGGCGGCACCGGTAAGCCGCTGGATCGGGTCGATCCGGGCGGTGTGGTGTGGAAGGCCATTGGCCCCGAGCGTGCCCTTGGATGTGTGATCGACTGCCCCAGCATCGTGGAGGCACCGGGGGTCATCCGTCACAATGCGGATCGCCCCGGCAGCTTCATCCTGGGGGAACCGAGCGGGCCCGCGACTGACCGGGTGCGCGCGGTCGCGTCTGTGCTGGAAGCGGCGGCGATGGGGGCACCGATCTCGGATGACATCCGTGTCGCGATCTGGGCCAAGCTTCTGGTCAACCTGTCCCGCTCGCCTCTTGGGGTCCTGACCGGCGGAACCGAGCGGGGGCTGGCAGCGAATCCGGACACCCTCGCCGTGACTCTCGCCATGATGCGCGAGGGACAGGCGGTGGCGGTCACCCATGGCCTTGATGTGTCCGTAGACTGGGCGGCCAACAGCGACCCGAACAGGCGATCCGACCATAAATCATCCATGCTGCAGGACTGGGAATTGGGTCGTCCGATGGAGATCGACGGAATCGTGCGCGTCGTTCAGGACTTCGCCCGTGACGGGGGCGTGGAGACGCCGACGATCGACACGGTGGCGGCATTGCTGGTGGAGAAGGCGCGGATGGCGGGGACCTACTAGAGTCCGTCCCGCAGATCCTTGATCGCCATCCGGGCCAGCTCGTCGGCCCGTTCGTTCTCCGGATGGCCCGCGTGCCCCTTGACCCAATGCCAGACGATCTCGTGGCGCTGGGTGGCGGCATCGAGGCGTTCCCACAGGTCCCGGTTCTTCACCGGTTTCTTGTCGGCGGTGCGCCAGTCCCTGGCTTTCCAACCCTTCAGCCATTTCATGATGCCGTCGCGCACGTAGGTGCTGTCGGTGTGCACGTCGACCACCATCGGCCGCTTCAGGCTCTCCAGCGACGAGATCGCCGCCATCAGCTCCATGCGGTTGTTGGTCGTATCGGGCTCCGCGCCGGACAGCTCGCGTTCGTGCCCTTTCCAGCGCAGGATCGCCCCCCAGCCGCCCGGTCCGGGATTCCCGCTGCACGCGCCGTCGGTATAAATCTCTACCCGCTCGGTCATCCCGTTCTAAAGCCCGTAGGCCGACGGGTGGATCACGGATTGGTGGAACCGGAGTTTCTGAAGGTATTCCATCGGGTCCTTCGGTTTCACAAGTGCGCCTTCCGGATGGTTCAGCCAGTCGTACAGCCGGGTCAGCATGAACCTGAGAGCCGAGCCGCGCGCCAGCACGGGCAGCGCGTGCCGCTCCTCCACGCTCAGCTCCCGTCGGGTCAGATAGCCCGCGATCAGCTGCTGTGCCTTGGTGACGTTGAAGCTGCCGTCGGTCTCGAAACACCAGGCGTTCAGACAGATCGCCAAGTCGTAGACCAGGGTGTCGGTACAGGCAAAATAGAAGTCGATCAGCCCGCTGACATCGTCGCCCAGGAAGAACACGTTGTCGGGAAACAGATCCGCGTGGATCACACCGGTCGGCAGATCCGCCGGCCAATTGTCTTCCAGATAGCCGACCTCGACCTTCAGGCCATTGTACAGCCCGTGATAGATCGGCTCCGACCGCATATCGCAGGATTCCAACAGCGGCCGCCAGGCCGAGACCGACAGGTTGTTCTCGCGCCGCATCCCGAAATCGAGTCCGGCCAGATGCAGTTCCGCCATCGCCGTGCCCAGCGCGTGGCAACAGGCCGGAAGAATACGCCGCCGCCAGACCCCTTCGAGGAAGGTCACGATCGCCGCGGGGCGTCCATTCAACTCGCGGAGCATGGCGCCGTCTCGCGCCGCGACCGGCTGCGGACAGCTCAGACCTCGTCTCGCCAGATGGGTCATCAGATTGATGAAAAACGGCAGCTCGTCCGGGTTCACCCGCTTTTCGTACAGCGTGAGAATGTAGGTGCCGCCGGTGGTGCGCACCAGGAAATTGGAATTCTCGACCCCTTCGGCGATGCCGGAGAAGGAGGTGAGCGATCCGATATCGTAGCCCGTCAGAAAACTGGCCAGATCTTCATCGGTGACCGGGGTGTAGACCGCCATGGAAATGCGTTCCGTTCGGGTTCAGGCGACCAGTTCGCGGGGAAGTTTGAAGTGCACATCCTCTCGGGTGACTTCGACTTCCTCGACCAGCACCGTGCGGCGCGCGGAACAGGCGGCGATCACTTCTTCGACCAGGATCTCGGGGGCGGACGCACCGGCGGTGATCCCCAGCCTGTCGATCCCGTCGAGCCATGTGCCGTCCAGTTCGTGTGCCCGCTGAATCAGACGCGCGTCGGCGCATCCGCTGGTCTTGGCAACTTCCACCAGACGTTTGGAGTTCGAGGAGTTCGGAGCCCCCAGGACCACCATCGCGTCGACTCGCCCGGCGATCGCCTTGACCGCCTCCTGCCGGTTGGTGGTGGCGTAGCAGATGTCTTCTTTCTTCGGTGCCGCAATCTCCGGAAACCGGCGTCGCAGCACCTCGACGATCTTCACCGTGTCGTCGACCGAGAGCGTGGTCTGCGTGACGAATGCCAGCGGTCTGTCGTCCGGTGCCGAAAATGCTTCGGCCTGGGCCTCGTCCTCGATCAGACTGATCGCGCCGTCCGGCAGCTGGCCCATGGTGCCGATCACTTCCGGGTGCCCTTCGTGACCGATCAGAAGAATATGGTGGTCCTTCTTGTGCAGCCGGTCTGCTTCCAGGTGAACCTTGCTGACCAGCGGGCAGGTCGCGTCCACATAGATCATGTTGCGCCGGGATGCTTCGGCGGGAACCGATTTGGGGACGCCGTGAGCCGAGAACACGACCGGTCGGTCGATCGGACAATCGTCCAGTTCCTCGACAAATACCGCGCCCTTGGCCTCCAGGCTTTCGACCACGTGGCGGTTGTGAACGATCTCATGCCGGACATAAACCGGCGCGCCCCATTTATCGAGCGCCCCCTCGACGATCTGAATGGCACGGTCGACACCGGCACAGAACCCGCGCGGGGCGGCCAGCACGATGGTCAGCGGGGGGCGTGATTTTGTGTCCGTCATAATGCCCGGTTGTCTCGCGAAATTGCCACCGGGTCAATCCGTACCGTCCCCCAGGAGCGGCCATCCGCCTCAATTGCGCGTCCCGTCCGTGCGGGCTATCTTTCCCATCGGATGGTATTCACAGGAACAGGTGCTCCATGGCTGAGCCGATTTGCGCGCAAAAAGAACCTTTCGAGATCGCGGTCGAGGCGGGGAAAGCCTATTTCTGGTGTTCCTGTGGCCGCAGCGAAAACCAGCCGTTCTGTGACGGCAAGCATGCGGGCACCGGTTTGACGCCGGTTCGGTTCAAGCCGGAGGAGGCCGGGACCGTGTTCTTCTGCGGCTGCAAGGCGACCGGCGACAGCCCGATGTGCGACGGCAGCCACAACACACTCTAACGTTTCTAGATTTCCGATCCGCTGTCAGTAAAGAGCCCCGCGTGACCCAAGTCGATTCCCGTTTTCGTGTCCTTCGAAGCGCGCCCCTGATTTTGGCGGCGCTGGTCGGCCTGTCGGCCTGCGGCTTGAACGAGCCGCCACCACCCTGTCCTCCAGCGGCTGTTCCCAATCCCTTGGGGACGGGAACGACCTTCAGCCCGGGCGGCGGTCAGGATCTGACCGAGGTTCAATACAGCACCCAGAT
This sequence comes from uncultured Rhodospirillaceae bacterium, assembly GCA_937891725.1. Classification (GTDB taxonomy): domain Bacteria; phylum Pseudomonadota; class Alphaproteobacteria; order Thalassobaculales; family Thalassobaculaceae; genus JANSYC01. Next base: position 5,500 of record CALAHL010000566.1, read on the forward strand.
CACCGGTATACGGCTGACCTGTGACTACCGAGATGACGGTGTCGCACTTGAAGTGGGCGTGCGGATCGTGGCCGAGCGCGGGCCTGCGGATCGGGATCGGGTCGCCAAGATCTCGTACTTCGTCGCGGTCGAGCAGGGTGTGGGAAATATCACAGCCAAGCAGGTTTACGACGTGTCGCTGCCGTTTGAAGGCAACAAGCGTCGGGTCGGCACAATCGAGGTTCTGGACGTGTTCGTTCCCCGACCGCCGGACGGAAATTTCACGGCCCTGCAGATCCTCGGCGGCCTTCAGCTGACTCCGGAGCAGCTTGAGTACAACAAGCGGATCAAGGCATCGCAGAACTGAGCGGTCCGGCTGCCGCCCCGCGACGCGCCCGCTTGTGAAGCAGGGGGGCGATCCCGTACAAAGGGGGATGACCTCGGCAAGCGATATACAAACGGGAAATTGGGTCGACCGTCGGCTGCCCGCCGGATGGCGACCCTATGCCCGGCTTGCGCGACTGGATCGTCCGATCGGGACCTGGCTGCTCTATGGGCCATGCCTGTGGGGATTGGCGCTTGGTTGGCAGGCGGTCGGCGCACCCGTCACCCTATCCGCCAGTATCGAGATGCTCGGCTTTGTCGTGCTGTTCGGGCTTGGCGCTGTTGCGATGCGCGGGGCGGGCTGCACCGTCAACGATCTCTGGGACCGTAAGCTGGACGCCAAGGTGGCACGCACCGCCGATCGGCCGATCGCGAGCGGAGCCGTTTCGGTCAAGGCAGCACTGGTCTTCACGGCCGCCCAGATGCTGATCGGACTGGTCGTTCTACTGCAACTCAATTGGACCTGTTTTCTGCTTGGGGCGCTGGTGCTCGGGTTGGTGTTCAGCTACCCGCTGGCCAAGCGGGTCACCGACTGGCCGCAGGCGGTGCTGGGCCTGACTTTCAATTGGGGCGCCCTGATGGGCTACGCGGCGGTCGCCGATAGTGTCGCGTGGCCGGCCGTGGTGGCCTATGCGGCCGGGTTCTTCTGGACGCTCGGCTACGACACCATCTATGCCCACCAGGACAAGGAGGACGACGCCATCGTCGGGGTCCGGTCCTCGGCTCTGTTCCTTGCCGAGAAAACCAAACCGGCTCTGGTCGCGTTCTACGGGATGACCCTTGGGCTTCTGGCACTGTCGGCTTGGATGGCGGGTCTGTCCTGGCCGGTCTATGGCGGGCTCGTTCTGGTGGCCTTGCATTTCGCGTGGCAAATCCGGGCCGTCGACATCGATACGCCGGAAATCTGCTTGAGCATTTTCAAATCCAACCGCGACGCCGGTCTCCTGGTCGCCCTGGCGTTCGCGCTGGGATGACCATGTTGACCAACAGGTGAGCCGGATCAGCCCCGACCCCGTCGCCTTCATCCGCACCAACACAGTGCTGAAATCGACCTCTCTGGTGCCCGAGGTGCGGCTGCATCTGGCGGATACCGCGTTGGAACTGTGGCAACTGACCGAGGATGAGCTCGAGGACAGGGGGCTTCCGCCGCCGTTCTGGGCGTTTGCCTGGGCGGGAGGGCAGGCGCTCGCGCGGTATGTGCTCGATACGCCGGAGATCGTGCGCGGCAAGACCGTGTTCGACTTCGCATCCGGCAGCGGTCTGGTGGCGATCGCCTGTGCGCTGGCGGGCGCGGAACGGGTGGTCGCGAATGAGATCGACGTGTTTGCGATCTGTGCCATCCGGCTCAACGCCGAGGCCAACGGAATTTCCGACCGGCTGGTGATCCTGGACCACGACGTGCTGAGCGATCCACCGGAAGGGACCTATGACCTCATGTTGGCGGGGGATGTCTGCTATGAGAAGCCGATGGCCGATCTGGCGATCCCGTTTCTCCGGGCGCGCGCGAAGAGCGGTGTCGAGGTTCTCATTGGGGATCCTGGCCGGACCTATCTACCCAAGTCGGGATTGGAACAGGTGTCAGAGTACCGGGTTCCGGTCCCGCGCGACCTGGAGGACAGCGACCTGCGCCGGACCGTGGTCTGGCGGGTTGGTGCGTGGGAAACCTGAAAGTGTCGGTCCCGCGAAATATCTCTCGCCGGTACTTGCATTGCTCGCGGGTACGCCCGAAGCTCGCGCGCGGGGGAATTGAGCCAAGCTGGGCGGAGTCCGGACGTGAATAATCAATTGACACCCCTTCGGCCGGATGACGGCCCGCACGCTTCCTCCGACCCAGCCCCACGGGCTCCCAAAATGTCCGCATGGCGGACAACGATCAGTGCCATGGCCACGCGGCCGGATATCGCCTTGTGGATTCTGGTGGGGGTTGCCGCGATCTGGCTGGCCGACAATGCGGCCCCGATCCTTATCCCGGTGGTCGCAGCCGCCGTTTTGGCGACCATCCTCAATCCGCTGGCCCGCTTGCTTGAGCGCCGTCTGCGGCTGCCCAACAGCCTGGCCTCTGCAATTCCGCTGATGGCGACGCTGGGATTGGTCTTCATGGCGCTGTGGCTGCTCTTGCCTGCGACCGATAAATGGCAGGAGCGGATCCCGAGCCTGATCTCACAAGCCGAGTTCAAGCTGCTGCGGATCACGTCGCTGATAGAGGACGTGACGGAGGCGACCCAGAAGGTAACCGAGGCCGCCAGCACCGGTATCGGTGCCGACAAATCGGGAAACGGAAAGCCGGAAACGGTAGTGGTGCAGCAGGAACCCGGTTTTCTCTCCGGCGTTCTGTCGGAAGCTCCGGCTGCGATGGCCCAGACGCTCATCATTCTGGTTTTGGCATTTTTCTTCCTGCACGAGCGGCAGGCGATCGTGCGGCTGATTGTCGGCGTGTTCGTCCATTCTCCGGCACGCTTTCGGGTGGCGCGGTTTTGCCGAACCGCCCGCCGGAACATTGCACATTATTTTCTGACGATCTGTGCGATCAATCTAGGACTGGGACTGCTGACCGGACTGTTGTTCCATCTGATCGGGATGCCGGAACCTGCCAGTTGGGGTGGCGCCATGGCGCTTGCCAATTTCGTACCGTTCATCGGGCCGGCGGTGATCTTCGGGCTGTCCTTCGTGGTCGCTCTGGTAACCTATCCGACCTTCGAACTGGCCCTGATGGCGCCGACTGTGATCCTTGGGGTCAATCTGGTCGAGGCAAATCTGATCATGCCAACTCTGGTCGGCCGCAGGTTCTATACCTCGCCGGTTCTGGTTCTGCTGGCCGTGCTGTTCGGCGCATGGCTTTGGGGCGCGATCGGCGCGATCGTCGCGGTGCCTTTGACCGTGATTGCCGTCAGCGGCCTCCGCTCCCGCGCGTTGCGAGTGGCGAGAAGCTAGTTGCGGCGCCCGACCAGCAAGCCGACGATGGCAGCCACACCCAAAAGCGGGATTGTCGGAATCGAAGCCCCGATTTGCCGACCCAGCTCGTAGGTCGGATCACCTTCGTATTGCGAGGTATCCGGACGCCCGGCATGGGGAGGTCTCTCCGCTGTTGTCGGAGCTACGGCGACAGTCGGCTGCCGAACTTGCGGTCGGCGCCCGGTCGCAGAACTGGCGAGGGCAAGTGCGGCCGCGAATAGAGCGGTCACCGCTGCCCAGATCCCGATCGCGCCAATCAAACCGACATGGTTTGCGGTTTCCAGAATCGCCGCGGCAATCCCGAGCCCATATGCGATGAGGCCGAAAACCGCCGCCAGCAAAGCTAGAACCGCGCTTCGGAGGCAACGAGAAACCGATTCTCGTGCCTCCGTCAGCAGGGATTCAGATGCGGCCTTGATGAGAGTGGCAGCAAGCCCCTTGCCGTTTGCGCTCGGCATCTTAGCGCCGGGACCACATGCCGACAGCCAAGCCCACTCCGAAGGCCACGAGCATTGATGTGACCGGGTTCTCCTCAACCGTTGCGACGGTACGCTCGGCGGCCTGCTGACCCTGGGCGCGGGCGCGTTCGGCACCATCGCGCACGCGATCGGCACCGTCGCGGACCCGGTCTCGGATCTGTTCGCCGGCTTCGGAAGCCCGATCTGAGGCGAGCTGCGTGACAGAATTGGTAAGGACCTTCAGGTCATCCCGAAGCTGGGCCAGTTGGTCATCGATGGAAGCGTCGCTGCGCTTAGACGTTTCGGCTTGCGCCATGTGGTACTCTCCTACGGCCATACGGCCTTGTTTTGTAAAGGGTTTGCGCTGAACAGCGCGACCGAATGACACTCCGGTCCCTAAGTTCCATGTGGTCATGGATCGCAATCTTGCAAGTCCGGGGGTCCTCAAGTGCCGGTCCCGGGACTCGGCATGATGAGGTCGCGGGAGCCACCGAACCGGTCATGCGCTGCCAAGTTTCCGGATTCTCAGGCGGCTCCCTCAAGTCTGGAGACCGGGGCAGGCGTGTCGATCGGTGCCCATTGCAGATCACCGATGTAGCGGAACGCGAGCCGGCCCTCCTCATCCATGGCGAAGAGATGGAGCCAGCGATTGTCGAACAGCGCGCGGACGGCTTCGTGTCGGCTCAGAATGTCGCTCATCGCCTCGCGCGGCGCCTCGATGCAGACCGACAGGCGCAGCGGCTCGTGGACATAATCCTTGCCGTCATGGATCGACTGCCAGGGCAGACCGGCCCGCAATCGGCCGCCATTGCCTTCGAAGACGCCGATGCCGCCAACCACATTGTGCAGCAGCTTGTTGCCCGAACCGAAGGCCTCCGGGGCGACGGTCGAGCCGTAATATTGCAGGCTGATCCAGCTCGCGACAACGACCGGCGCGGTCATGATCAGCTCAAGCACACCGAACCCCCTTTCGCTGTCCTGCTTCCAGTCATAGTCATGGAGGAAGGCACGGCCTTCCAGGCTGCGGCCCGAGGTGCGCGAACGCGGGGCGGCGATGAAGGTCTTGCAGCCCGCGAGCGCCCATTCCGGCCGGATTTCGGCCCAGTTGCGGGCGCGCCCGGCGATGTTGCTCTCGTTTGATGCGCGCGGCAGGCGCAGCGCCCGCTCACCCCGCGTGACTGTACCTGCCGCGGCCAGCCAGTGTCGCACCTGCTTGAGATCGGCGGCACGGTCCGGCGCGTCCGGCTCCTGGTCATATAGCGTGACGGTGTCGGTCGTTGTGTCATGTAGTGCCGCGACGAATATCGTATCCTCCGGCACGACGATGCCACGCTCTACCAGACCGGTGCGGACCTGGCTGTCGTTGAGCAGGGACGCGAGAAGACGCGCGTTGACCTCGCCGGAATAACCGCCGCAGGCGCCGCACTGCAGACCGCTGCCGTGCGGGTTGTTGACGACGTTCGCGCCATGACCGGCGAGCACCACCGCCCGCGCGAACCCTTGTGTCAGTGACATCGCGCGCAGCACGGTCTCGGCAGCACCGGTCCGCCTCTCAAGATCGAGCTCTGGATCAAAGCGCGGCATGGGATCGTTCGGCACCGGGGTCGTGTTCAAGCCGAGCGCGTCACGCAGGAGTTTGGCGACATAGACCGGGCCGGTCGCCTCGACAAACGCGAAGGAGGAGACGGCGGCGAGTTTGAAACGCCCCCAGGCACGGGTTGCGCGCGCCGCATAACGCGCCGCCAGATCTCTGGTGGCGCCGTCGCGACCGTCCGAAGACGAGGTGACGCTCGGATTCAGAAGTACCGGTAGACGCAGTTCCTCCACGTCGGACGCAAAGGCGCGATGCCGGGCGGAGATCCCGAAGAAGCCGGCGAAGCCGAGTGTGCGGATCGTGGGATCGACCGCTTCGAGCGCGCGCCGAAACACCTCGGATCGCACGTCGATGCAGAAGGCGGCCTGCAACACAGGTCGGACTGAGTCGATCTCCGGTGCTGGCGCTGAGAGTGTGTCGGCGAGGCTGCGCTGTGCGGCTCGTTCCGCCGCTTCCTGCAGGATTTCGTCGACGATCTCGGCCTCACCGGCAGTCAATGGTTCCGCATGTCGGGCGCGTACGGAGGCCCATTCCGCAGCAATCGCCGATTCATGCTGGAGGAACAGTGCCTCTTCCCATAGCAGCCGGATGGCCAGAAAATCGGTGATCGTGGCATCCGTTCCGTCGGCCAACTCGGCGCGCCAGAGCTCATATCGCGCGTACTGCGCCCACCCGCCGAGGGACCACAGGAGCTGATGGAAATAGGTGTCGAGCGCTTCCGGACGGAGGCCGAGCCGGTGGACCGCGCGGGCAATCGCGTCGGTCGGGTTCTGCGGGACGTCAGCCACAAAGGCCGCGAACCCGTTCAACCCCATGATCTCCGGTGTCAGATCGTGGATCGCATGGGCACAGAAGGCCGCCCAGGCGCTGTTGCCCCGGGGGGTGGCCCAGAGTGCCTGGCCCCGGTCGAAATAGCCGCTTGCCCAGGCGCCGAAGCGGTCGGCGATGAGCCCCGGCCAATCGGTACCCCCCGCCGCTGTGGCCAGATCGGCGATGGTCGGCAGAGCGTGTGGCGCAGGATGATCCTGGGCCGCAGCCACTTTCAGGGCGGTCACGTTCGCCGGTTTGCCGCGATGAGGTGACCCGGCGCGTGCGGCGGCAAGGTCGGCTTCGGAAATCTCATCCGTAGCGATCCTTTCGAGATACCAGCTGCGCGGCATCGTTACCGGGATGCCGCCGACGCGCGACAGGCGCGCGGCCGTGTCTGCGAGTGTTTCGGTCGTCTGGCCCAAGAAGGGATTGACCGCAACGGAGGAGGCCAGCGGCCAGACCGGTGGGATCTGCCGCGCCGCCGCTTGGGCTGCCGCTTCCAGAACCGAGAGGTCGATGGTCCCGATGGTGGTGTCGTCGATCATAGGGTTCCTGTCCTCTCGGGCATCAGGTGGAGCGGTGGACGGACCGGTTGCCCAGGAGCCGGTCGAATACGGCGTTGGCATACAGCCCGTTGGACAGATGGACGCGCAGCCCTGCCGCTGCCGGGTGGTAGGCCCAGAGTGGGAACATCGCCTGCGCCACGGCGACCAGCCCGAAGCTGAGCACGGCGAGCACAAGAAGCGTCCATTCGAGCGGCCCTGACGCCGGTGTCGCGGGCAGTGTCCCGGACGTGAGCCATTCGGCACCTCTTTGCAGGGCGAAATAGCTGACCGAGGTGGCGACCGAATAGATCGCCGTGCGTCGTGTCAGCTCGCGCGGTACTGCATCGGCGAGGCCCTGGGCCAGCAGATAGGCGACGCCGAAAACCAGGATCGCCCCGAGCGCGATCGCCGGAGGGGATTTTCCGTCGAAACCGAATGCGAAGCCGATCACCGCGTAGATCGCCAGGGCCAGCGCGAACGCTCGGCCGACCGCTCTGCCATTCGGGATCGCGATCGGGCCGGGCCGCGGCAGCCCCGCCACCACCTCGACGGCGGTCCCGGAGGCCAGGAAGACATGCGCCTTGTAAAGCGAGTGCGCCACGATGTGCAGAAGCGCCAGCGGGAACAGCGCCAAGCCGCACTGCATGATCATGAAGCCCATCTGTGCGATCGTCGACCAGGCGAGCGAGGTCTTGACCGCCGACTGGGTCAGCATCGCAAGTCCACCGAGGAGAGCTGTGAAGCCCCCGACCATCACCAGCACCGCCAGTACGCCGGGCGCAAGCAGCATCACATCGGCAAAGCGGATGAGAAGGAAGCCGCCGGCGTTGATCACCCCGGCATGCAGCAGTGCCGAGACCGGCGTCGGCGTCTCCATCACTTCGGTCAGCCAGCCATGGGTCGGAAACTGCGCCGATTTCAGGATCGCGGCGAGCGCGAGCAGGCCCGCGGCCCAGATCGCGGCACCGGGCACGGCGTCTGTACGGGCGGCTGCGAGAAGCGTCGCGATGTCCGTTGTGCCGAAGCCGACGATGAGCAGGACGACCGCGCCGATCAGCGCCGCATCGCCGATCCGGGCGACGACGAACTTCTTGCGCGCGGCCCGGACCGCCTGGTCGCGGGTGCGATAAAAGAGCAGCAGCCGGTCGAGGCACAGGCTGGTCGCGATCCAGGCGGCGACGAAAAGAATCAGATTGCCCGCCTGGACGAGCAACAACACCGCCGCCAGCGTCGCCGCCATCCATCCGAGGAAGGCTCCCTGCCGCGCTTCGCCATCGAGATAGGACGCCGAATAGCGCAGCACCACCCAGCCGATGAAAGCGACCAGGATCAGCATGGTCGCGGTCACCACATCGAGCCGCACTGATATCCCGATGCCGCCGACACCCAAAAGCGAACCTGTGTCAGGTCCCTGCAGAACCACAAGCACCGCCCCGCCGAACGCGGCGGCGAGCGCGATCAGCGCCGCGATCTGTGCGAGACGGGGCAGGATGGCCGGACGCAGGCCCGGGCTGGTCAGCGCGAACAAGCCCGCGAACAGCAAAGCGATCGGAGCGATCAGCGGTATCAGATAGAGAGACATGCGACGTCTTCCCCGGTCCGGTTGGAGTAGGGCTAAGGGGTAAACGAGCGCAAATTGGAAGAAAAATATATTGTTATGAAACTTTAGTTCTGTTTTATAGAACGTTATTATGGAGCTGAACTATCATCATCTGCGGTATTTCCAGGCCGTCGCCTACGAGGGCAACCTTACCCGTGCGGCGGAACGGCTCAACGTGTCCCAATCGGCGGTGTCGACACAGATACGGCTGCTTGAAGACAGGCTGGGCCAGGCCCTGTTCGAGCGGCGCGGTCGCGCGCTCCATCTGACGGAAGCGGGCCGGATTGCGCTCGATCACGCCGATGCCATCTTCGCCACGGGCAGAGAGCTTGTCGCGACCCTTCAGCAGAGCGGGCGGCAACGCCAGGCCTTGCGTGTCGGTGCGATCGCCACCCTCTCTCGCAACTTTCAACTGGCGTTTCTGCGTCCGATCCTGGGCCGGCCGGACGTGGAGGTGATTCTGCGCTCGGGTAGCGCCGCCGAGCTGTTCAACGCGCTTGCCGCACTCCATCTCGATCTGGTGCTGACGAACCAGCCCCCGCCGGTAGATGCCCTTACCGCGTTCATCGTGCAGCGTCTCGACGAACAGCCGGTCAGCCTGATCGGCGTTCCAGAGCTGTGCCGGCCGGAGCTGTCGCTGTCCCAACGTCTTGCCCAAACGCCGTTGATTTTGCCGACCGCCGCCAGCGGGCTGCGCATGGGGTTCGACGCGCTGGTGGATCGGCTCGGTGTCCGGTCGCAGATCGCCGCCGAGGTCGACGACATGGCGATGATGCGTCTGCTTGCGCGGGAAGGCATTGGTCTTGCGGTTCTTGCGCCGATCGTGGTGCGCGACGAGCTCGCGAGCGGAGCCCTGGTGGAAAGCGCGAACCTGCCCAATCTGACGGAGGCGTTTTACGGCGTCACGGTCGAACGACGGTTCCCCAACCCACTCCTCACACTGCTGCTGCACGAACACTGACAGGTCAATCGCAGCCCGCATGGGCGAAATATCGCGCACGAAGTCGGTGCGATCGGCTCGTCACCGGTGATGTCACTGGAGGAATGGTGCCCTCGGTCCGACTCGAACGGACACTCCCTTGCGGGAAACAGATTTTGAGTCTGTCGCGTCTACCGGTTCCGCCACGAGGGCACGGGGCATGTTTGGACGCCTGGAGCGTCCGGTCGGCAGGGCGCGCACTATGCCGCCGGATACCGATCTGTGCAACACCCGTTTTCCGGTCCGCTGCGCTATTTGTGAGGACCGGCGCAATCGGGCCGGACGCCGTATCTGATCTCGTCCATGGCGCCGGTCAGCGCATCGTACAGCATCAACCGGCCCGCCATCGGCTCACCCAGGCCGAGGATCAGTTTCAGCACCTCGACCCCCTGCAGAGTGCCGATCACACCTGCGACCGCACCCAGGATGCCGGCTTCCTCGCAGCGCGGGGTGAGGGCCGGATCCGGAATGTCGGGGAACAGGCAGCGGTAGCAGGGCTGGTCCGCACCCGGCAGGATTGTGGTGAGCTGTCCCTCGAACCGAGACAAGGCGCCCGAGACCAGCGGAATGCTGGCGGCGCGGCAGGCATCGTTGAGCACGAAACGGGTCTCGAAATTGTCGGAGCCATCCACCACGACCGAGGCGCCGGCCAGGATCTCGGCGGCATTTTCCCGGGTGAGACGCTGTTCCCGGCGCTCGACCACCACGCCGGGATTGACCCGGGCGAGGGTCTCGGCGGCGCTGTCGACCTTCGGACGGCCGACCGCGTCGGTGGCATGCACGATCTGACGCTGAAGATTGGTCAGATCCACCACATCGTCGTCCACCAGCACCAAGGTCCCCACGCCGGCAGCGGCGAGATAGAGCGAGACCGGCGCCCCCAGGCCGCCCGCCCCCAGCAGGACCACGCGGGAGTCCAACAGCTTTTCCTGACCCTCTTCCCCGACCTCGTCGAGGATCAGGTGGCGGGCATAGCGGTGAAACTCGTCTTCCGTCAGCTCCCGCATGGTCGCCTCATCTCGGTGCCCCGGTTCCGGTGGACCCATATCCGCCGGACCCACGGTCGGTCTCATCCAGGCGCGCCACCTCGTCCCAGGTGATGCGGGTGACCGGCGCCACGATCATCTGCGCGATCCGGTCTCCATGGGCAATCTGGAACACTTGGTCGCCCAGGTTTATAAGCAAAACGGACAGCTCACCCCGGTAATCTGCGTCGATTGTTCCTGGTGCGTTGACAATCGAGATCCCGAATTTGAACGCGAGACCCGAGCGTGGCCGGATCTGCGCTTCATATCCAAGGGGAAGCGCGATCGCGATGCCGGTCGGGATCAGACGCCGCTCACCGGGCGCAAGATCAATCGGCTCGGACACCGCCGCCATCAGGTCCAGACCGGCGGCCCCATCGGTTTGATAGGCAGGCAGCGGGAGGTCCTCGCCATGTGGCAGGCGGGTGAGTGGGACTGAAACCGTCATGTGTCCTCATATCCGAAATGGCTGATCCAGGGCTGAACCTGCTCGATGAAGGGCTCCAGATGCCGGGCATAATGCTTCCACCGGTAGGACGCGTCCCGATAGAGCGGTTGAATCACCTGGCTGTAGCTTGGGGTATTGATCACACCGCGTTGCAGGGCGGTGGACTGGTAGTTGTGCACCGTCTCTTCCCATTCGAGTCCCAGAAACGTGAGCAGTCTTGCGATCTCCCCCGGCATGTCGACCACCAGATCCTCATACCGCAGCATGTGGACCTGAAGATCGAAGAGGCGTTCCGAGCGGGTCCAGGTTTCCATCGTCAGACAATAGAAATCAACGATCCGGGCCAGGTCCAACATGTTCGCCATGGCGGGGTTCAGGCCGAAATTCTGCATGAAGCAGCTGAGGATACAGTCCAGCGGATGGCGGACCGCGAGGATGAACTTGGCGTTCGGAAACAGCCGGTGGATGAACGGCGCCTCCAGGCTGTTCAGCGGCAATTTGTCGATCAGTACCGTGTCCACACCGCGGTCGGGCACATGCTTGCGGACCTCCCGAAAATAGGCAGCCCTCAGCGGCGCAACATCGTTGTCGGTGAGGGCACCAAGCGCCCTTAGGTCGCGTACAGGGCCAAGGGACGCGCGGCTGCGGTCAACCGCCGGCTTCTCATCCAGGATGACCACACGCGAATGGCTGAACAGGATGGTTTCCAGCAGGGTGGTTCCGGAGCGGGGAAAGCCGACCAGAAAGGCCGGAGCGTCTGGGGTGGCGGAAAAGGCGTGGTCCCTCGGGATGCCGCCGAGACCCCCAAGCTGGTCGTTGAGGGACCTGAGGTCCGCGAGATAGGATTCTGTATCGATCCGCGTGTAGGCGTCACTCGTTTGCAGCCGCTCATTCATCCGTACGAAGGCGTCGAAGGCGTCATCGAAGGCCTCAGCCTTGTCCAGGATCTTTCCCTTGACGCTGTAGAAGGAGTTCAGACGGTATTTCGCGATGCTGCCCTCCGGGATGCGGCGGATCAGACCGGAGGCTTGGGCGTAGTCCTTGTCCCGAAGGTGGATCAGGGCTCGGTAATATTGGATGTCGGGGTGGTCGAAAAACCCCTGAGCCCCGGCTGTTTGCAGGGCCTCGCGGAGGGCTTCGGTCCGGTTCGAAATCTCGTGGATCTCGCAGATGTTGATGTGCGCATCCACAAGCCTTGGATTGCAGAAGAGGGCGCGCGTCAAACAGTCAACCGCCGCACCGGGGCGTTCAAGATCCTTCAGGCAAATCCCAAGATTGTTCAGCGTCTCGGCGGAACCTGGGGCGATGCACAGGGTCATCCGATAGCATGCGATCGCGGCGTTCGACCGGTTTTGGAGATTGAGACAGATCGCCTTGTTGTTGCGGGCGATGGTATCCAGCGGTTGCAGTTTCAGCGCGGCTGTGTAGGACGCGATGGCCGCATCCAGATCACCGATCTGCTGCAGACAGGTCCCCAGATTGTTGTGGATGCCGGGCTGGCGCGGATCCTGGTCCAGACTGGATCGGTAGTGTCGGATGGCATCCAGTGTCTGAGCGCAGGACCGAAAGAGATCGCCGAGAGCCCCGTGGGCCGCTACGTTCGTCGGCTCGATTTGCAGCAGGACCCGGTACGCGTGGATGGCGTCTTCTGTCCGACCCAGGCTTTGCAGAATTGCTCCGAGATTGATGTGGGCATTCCGAAAACCGGGTTCGACCCGGATCGCGCTCCTAAGAAGGTCAAGAGCCCTATCGGTCTGTCCCAATCGCGCGTATGCGATGGCGACGACAGTGTGGAGCGCGCCGGATGTCGCATGGGAGTGCAGCAGGATCCCGCCCAATTTGACCACATCTTCGAGCCGGCCGGCATTCAGCAAAGTTCTAAGGGCCTGAAGCTTTTCTGCTGGAACGTCTTGAGGTTCGGGCGTTCCGGACGGGTCGGAGATCATTTTCCCCTCCTGCGCCGGCGCTGTATCACCCGGTTCCGTCATTCACCTTGCGCCAGAACATCTGCGATCTGCCGAGCCAGCCGTTTTCCCAGGTCGCGTTTCGACATGGCGGGCCACGCCGTTACGCCATCGGCCGTCACCAGGTGCACCGTGTTCTTGTCCCCGCCGAACGTGCCGGTCGCTGCCGAAACATCATTGGCGAGAATCCAGTCACAGCCCTTTCGGATCCGTTTGGCGGTGGCATGCTCGACCACGTTCTCGGTCTCGGCAGCGAAGCCGATCACGAGGCCCGGCCGGTCGGCGCCGGGCTTGGCAAGGGTGGCGAGGATGTCCGGGTTCTCCGCCATCACCAGATTGGGCGGGCCGCCGCCATCTTTCTTGAGCTTTTGCGCGCCTTCGCTCGCAACCCGCCAATCGGCGACGGCGGCGGCGCAGACCACGATGTCGGCGGGCAGCGCCGATTGGCAGGCAGCCAACATCTCGCGCGCGGTTTGGATCGGGACGACCGCAACGCCCATCGGGTTCGGCTCCTGCGTTGGGCCCGAGACCAGTTTGACCTCGGCTCCAAGCGCCGCCAACGCGGCTGCGATCGCGTGGCCCTGTTTGCCGGACGATCGGTTGGCGATATAGCGGACCGGGTCGATCGGCTCATGAGTCGGCCCGGAGGTGACAATTGCGCGCTTGCCTGCGAGCGGACCCGATGGCGTGTCGAGCACCTGCTCAATCGCGGCCACGATCTCCAAGGGTTCGGACATCCGGCCGGCGCCGAATTCTCCACAGGCCATGTTGCCCTCGTTCGGGCCGATCACCCGGATTCCCCGCGCCGTGAGGGTCGCGAGATTGGCCTGGGTGGCCGGGTGCTCCCACATCCGCACGTTCATGGCTGGGGCGATCAGCACCTGAGTATCGGTCGCCAACAGCAGGGTGGAGGCCAGATCGTTACTCAGGCCCGCAGCCATCTTGGCCATCAGATCGGCGGTTGCCGGTGCCACCACGATCAGATCCGCCGAGCGCGACAGCTGGATATGCCCCATCTCCGCCTCGTCGGTGAGATCGAACAGATCCTGATGCACCTTGTTCTCGGTCAGCGCCGAGAGTGCCAGCGGTGTCACGAACTGCGCACCACCGGCGGTCAGCACACCGCGCACCGTGGCGCCCCGCTCCCGAAGGCGGCGGACCAGGTCCAGACTTTTGTAGGCGGCGATGCCGCCCCCCACGATTAGGAGGATATGTCGGCCCTTCAGCATGGCGCTTTCGATGGTTGGCGTTTCAGTCTCGCGCTCAGTTTGCCGGAGTGTAAAGCGCTTGGCCCGGCTTCGCCAGACGACATCGCCGGGCCGAAAACGGCGCGGCGGTTCGGGCCGTTTGCGGTGTCAGTCAGTGGAGTTTGTTTTTGGTTTGTTCTCAAATCGAAAATCATGTTATAAAAAGCCCCTAAAAATTGAATAACTGTCTTGAAACTGAACGAGAAATCTGCCATGGAGACTCTGTATTTCGCGACAAACCGCAATCCAGTCCCCAAAAAGGCGCCAACCGATTTCGGACACGTCTTTAACGATGACGGCCTTGGGGCGCTGAGATTCGGGGCGGTTGAAGTGGACGGCCAGAGCATCCGAGTTCAGCTTGCCAAAGAGCAGTTGAAGAAGAATGCCGCTCTCAAACAGAAGGACGGTCCCGGTTCCAAGCTCGGCAGCAAGGAAGTGTTTGCGGATGTTCGGGAGAGGATGGCGGAGAAGTCCGTCGATACGATCGTTTACGTGCACGGCTACAATGTCAGCTTTCAGGAAGCGGTTCTGGCGGCGGCGCAGCTGAAGCGAAATTTCGCACATCTGCAGGGAGGAAAGGGCGTCAACGTGGTGCTGTTTTCCTGGCCGTCCGACGGCTCGATGATGCCCTATGTCGCCTATGCAAATGACCGACAGGACGCAGCCGCTTCCGGCCCGGCTTTCGCGCGGGCCTTTCTCAAATTGTCGGATTTCCTAAGGGGGTCGACACCAGAAGAGGCTTGCGAGCAGCGCATTCATCTGGTCGCGCATTCTATGGGAAATTATGTGATGCGACATGCCTTGCAGGAGATTGTCCGCCAGTCACCGGGGCGACCCCCCAGGCTGTTCGATCAGATTTTCCTGATGGCCGCCGATGAGGACGATGACGCTTTCGAGCATGATCACAAGCTCAAATCCCTTCCGGGACTGGCCAAGCGGGTCAGCGTTTACTTCAACAACAATGACCGCGCGATCGCAATTTCGGACAAGACCAAGGGCAACCCGGACCGTCTCGGAGACGACGGCCCGCGTCTCCCGCGCGCGATCCCGGGTAAGGTCTCGTTGATCGACTGCACCGGCGTCGTTTCGGGGATCACCG
>CALAHL010000567.1 GCA_937891725.1 uncultured Rhodospirillaceae bacterium
CCTCTGATCATTTCCTGAACGGGTTGGTCGAGCGAGCTTGGCTATGAGCTTTATCTTCGCGACGGGTCCCGTGGCGCGGAGTTGTGGGAAACAATCATGAAAACCGGCCAGCGCTTCGGACTGCAGCCGGGCCATACGTCGACTATTAGACGCATTGAAGGGGCAATGCTTTCGTATCACGCCGACGCGGACATAAATACAAACCCGTTTGAGCTGGGATTGGATCGCCTGGTCAACTTGGAGTCGGGTGTGGACTTTATCGGCAAGAGCGCTCTCCGCCGTATCAAGGAGGAAGGTATCAAGCGCAAGCAGGTCGGAATGGAGCTCGACATCCAGCCGTTAGCAGGTTCGAACAGCTCGTTTTGGCCCGTGTCCCGGAACGGTGAGGTGATTGGCAAAGTCACATCTGCTGTTTATTCGCCTAGACTCGAAAAAAATATTGCACTTGCGATGCTTGACATTGAGCACACTGAGACAGGCACCAAAGTGGAAGCCGAAACGGAGCTGCGAACCGTCGAGGCAACTATTGTTGAAACGCCATTCTATGATCCGAAAAAACTTCACGCAAAAGGCTAGCTGAACAAATGGACATGCCACTCTCCGCGTTGAACTTGGCTTCCGCGTAGAGGTCTTCGCCCAATTGCCGGGCCTCCGCCTCATCAACCGTGTTAAGGGATTTGTAGACGTAGGGTTTGGCGGACAGCTTGATTCGGCATTGGAAGAAGGGGGACGCTGCACGGGTGAACACCATGAGCTTGCTCTGGCGGAGGATGATCTTCTGCTGGTGTTTGGTATCCATGAGCGGTGTCCTGGCTCTGCTGACAATCTGCAAAGCCTGAGCGTCAAATGCGAACAGGGATATTGGGGTTGAACCCTAACTTGTTGGGCCGCTTCGGGTGGGGAGCGGTCGTTCGCCGCAGCACAGCGGCGATTGGATTCCCAAATTATAACCGCTGTCTGTTAGAGCCAGCGGGTGCACCACCTCCTTCACGGTGCGGGCGAGCAGATCCCGGTTTTTCCTCATCAAACCGGATCTAGTCTCGGTCGTATTATTTCTGCTTCTCCAATCCGCTCATCGCCCGCACGGCTGACGCTTGCGCCCGCGCACCCGCCATCAGGAAACCGAAGTCGCTACCTGCCAGGATTAGACGCGCGCCCATCGAGATATAGCGCTGCATGACCGCCGGATCGTAGACGCCGCCCATGCCCGGGTGTTTTCCGTGCTTCCGGCAGGCGGCGATCATGATTTCGTAGGCCGCGATCACGTCCGGATGCTCGAACTCGCCGGGGATCCCCATCTCCATCGTCAGGTCGCTGGTGCCGATCAGCAGGGCATCGACGCCGGGCACAGCCGCGATGGCGTCGGCATTGGCGATCGCTTTCGGCGTTTCCAGCATCAGCACCAGCAGGGTCTCGCGGTTCACGGCTTCCGCGGTTTCGCCCATTGAATGGGAGACGAAGTCGAGCTGCGGCAGCGCCCCGGTCACGGACCGGTGCCCGAGCGGCGGATAGCGGACGTTGCTGACCATCTGTGCAGCGGTCTCCGCGTCGTCTACATGGGGCACCACAATGCCCTGGGCACCGCCGTCGAGCACACGGGTGGCGTGGAAGTGCTGGAAGCCGGGCACGCGGACGATCGGCGTGATCCCGGCATCCTGCGCCGCCACGCTGATCTGCACCGCCATATCGACATTCATGGAATTGTGTTCCATGTCGATGAACAACCAGTCGAACCCTGCGGTTTTCATCGCTTTGGCAATGTCCACGGTCCGCGCCTGGCGCAGCCCCACGCCGAGCGACAACTCGCCAGCCCGCAGCCGGTCCAAGGCGTGATTCTTGATCTCGATCATCGAGTCTTCCCCTCGTTTGTCGTCATGGCGCGGCCTTTCCCAGGATCAGATCGGACGCCTTCTCGGCGATCATCATAGTGGCGGCATTGGTGTTGGCCGAAACCATCGTCGGCATGACCGACGCGTCGACCACGCGCAGCCGCTCGAGACCGCGGACCCTCAGCGCCGGGTCCACAACCGCGGCCGCATCGGTGCCCATCCGGCAGGTACTGACTGCGTGGTAGACTGTGGCGCCCTTCGTCCGGGCATATGCAAGCAAGTCGTCGTCCGTTTGAATGTCCGGACCAGGCAGGGCCTCCGGTCCGCGGTATGTCGCGAGATCGTCGCTCGACAGCAGCTTTCGGCACCAACGCATCCCCTGTACGAGGGCTCGCTGATCGGCCGGGTCCGTCAGATAGTTCGGCTGTATTTCCGGCGCATCATCCGTGTTCGAAGACAGCGCCCGGACATGCCCGGTGCTGTGGGGGCGCATCTGCCATACGCCGATGGTCATCCCCGGCTCGCGCTGCAACTGCCCGATGACACCGTCAGAGTAGCTTGCCGGCGTGAAAACGAACTGAAGATCGGGCTCCTCAAGGTCGTCGGATGAACGCACGAAGGCGCCGACATGGGCTGGGCTGAAGGCGAGCAGACCTTTGCCGGTCGCCAGCCACCGCCCAATCTCCCAAAGCAGGCGGGGCCCACGGGCGCGCTCGTTCAGCGTGATCGGCCGGGTGACCCTATGCACGACCCTGACTGCGTAGTGATCCTGGAGACCCAGGCCTACCGACGGCAGGGCATGGACGATGTCGACGCCGATCCCACGCAGGTGCGCGGGATCGCCGATGCCCGAGACCTGCAGCACCTGCGGGCTGCCGATCGCCCCGGCCGCCAGAATGACCTCCCGCGTCGCGGTCGCGGTATGCGATTGACCGTACCGGCGATACTGCACCCCAACCGCCCGGCGTCCCGCGAACACCACGCGCTCCACGTGAGCATGGGTGACGACCTGAAGGTTCGACCGGTTGCGCACCGGGTGCAGGTAGCCGCTTGCCGCACTGTGGCGTTTGCCGTTGCGGATCGTGCGTTGGTAATACGCAACGCCTTCCTGACGCGCACCGTTGTAGTCGGAGTTGTGCGGGAGTCCGAGGGTCTCTGCCCCGTCGATGAAGGCCTCACAGATCGGGTGCCGCTCATGGATGTCGGAGACGTGCTGCGGTCCACCGACGCCATGGTAGGCGTCGCCGCCGGTCGAGCGGTCCTCCGCCCGGCGGAAATACGGCAGGACATCCTCATATCCCCAGCCACGATTGCCCAGTTGAGCCCAGGTGTCGAAATCCCGGTGCTGGCCGCGAACGTACAGGTGGCCGTTGATCGAACTCGATCCGCCGAGAACGCGGCCGCGCGGAAAGAAGATCTCGCGGCCGTCGACACCGGCTCCAGGCGCCGTCGAGAAGCACCAGTTGAATCGCGGTTCCTGGAACGTCTTCAGGAATCCGACCGGGGCCTGGATGTACGGATGGCGGTCGCTGCCGCCGGCCTCCAGTAGGAGCACGCGCATATTGGGATCGGCGCTCAGCCGGTTCGCCAGGACGCAACCGGCCGTGCCGGCCCCGACGATCACGTAGTCGGCGGTTTCGGTCATGCGGCCGCCGCCAAGGTCGGCGCGTCGCCGGCAATGGTCGTGCGCACCATTAGACGCTTCTCGGTCGCGCTCTCGAACGGTGTCGCCCGGTGGATGACAGCCCGGTTGTCCCACAGGATCAGGTCGTGGGGCCGCCATTTGTGCGCGTAGACGAAATGCTCCTGCGTGGCGAATACCATCAGCTCGTCGATCAGCGCCCGCCCCTCGTCGTCCGGCAGGCCCTCGACCCGCGCGGCATGGGCACCGAGATACAGCGACCTGCCGAGATCGGATCCGTGATCGATCACCATTGCCTGGCGGACCGGCGGCACCGCCGCACGCTCCTCGTCGGTCACCAGGTTCGGGTCGATCTTGGAGCGGGAATAGGCGTAGTCATGGACGACGACCTTACCCTCGACCGCCCGCTTCAACCGTGTGGGCAACTCTGCGTAGACCGCCCTCATACTGATGTATTGGGTATCTCCACCCTTGGCCGGAATGATCCGGGCGGACAGCATCGAGGCCTTGGCCGGCACCGCCTTGAAGGAGCTGTCGGCATGCCAGAGACGGTTGGCTCGGTTGTTCAGGACCTGCCGGTCGCTCGGCGGCGCGACGGTGCCGTCCGCATCCATGTTGGACAGCACGATCAGCTTGCTGCCCGTTCCCACGGTTCCGACCTTCGTTGTCTCCAGATCCCCGAAGCGCTCGCTGAAGGCGACCTGATGGTCATCGGTGATCGGTTGGTCACGGAAGATCAGAACCGAATGCCGGCGGAATTCCGCCTCTATTTCGGAGAATACGGTTTCCGGGATCGGCGCGGATACGTCCAGTCCGGTGATTTCGGCCGCGAAGAGCGGATGCAACTGATTGATAGCGATCATGGCGTTTCCCCAATTCTCAGAGCGTTTGTTTGTTGACCGAACTGTGCCGCAACATGCTCTCCCGAAAAAGCAGGGTAATTCAGGAAATGTTTTCCCGAATATCAGGATAATTAGTCGAGATGGGTGCCCAGATGCCGCTGGAGATGGCCGAGGAAAGCTTCGACTTTTCCAGGCAGACGCTTATCGCGTCTGTAGACCGCATAGATCTCCGCACTGTAGCGGGCTGGATAAAGCCGCAGATCGTCGAGACAGGTTTGCAGGCGTCCTTCCGCGACGTCCCAGGCGATCATCCATTCCGGTAGGAGTGCTAAGCCGAGGCCATCCAAGGCCGCCTGGCGCAGAACCTCCCCGCTGTTGGAGCGCAGAGAACCCGTGACCACGATGTCCTGGCGTTTGCCGAGATGCTCGAACACCCAGACCGCCGGTTCCGCCTCTTGGCCATAAGCAAGGCAATTGTGGCGGTCTAGGTCGCTGAGACCAGTGGGAGGCGTATTTTGGTGAAGGTATTCCGGACTGGCGCAGAGCATGCGCCGGTCGGTCGTCAGGCGCTCCCAGTCGAGGGACTTCTCCGCTGGTTGGCCCAGGCGGATGGCGATATCAACCCCATGCGACGGGGCAATTTCCAAAGTCTCGGTCAAATGCAGGTCGACCGAGACCTCGGGATACGCCGCCCGGAAGGATGGCAGGCTCGGCACGATATGCAGCATCCCAAAGGACCGCCTGGCGAGAATGCGGAGCACGCCCGATGGCGCCTCGGTGCTTTCGGATATCTGCTCGATAATGGCGTCCATTTCCCGGATCATCGGTACGATCCGGTCATAGAGCGCTTGACCCGCCTCGGTCGCGGAGACATGACGCGTGGTGCGGTTGAGCAAACTTATGTTCAGGTTGGCCTCTAGATCCTGAAGACGTTTCGAAGCCACCGTCTTCGACAACCCTAGTGAGCGACCGGCCGCCGAGATCGTCCCCCGCTCGACAACGCGGGCGAAGAGCTGAAGCGCTTGTAAACGATCCATGGAATGTCTGGCCCTCGGTCTTGATTTTCTGGTGACGTCGCCCCCAGTCCTGCTTACAGCAGCATTGGCTAAAGCTCATTGTTCGTAATTCCGATCGCCGGCTGGCGTCAAAGCTAAACGTCCGCTTTGGGTTGCGAGTTGCCGTTCGTTTCCACAAATTGCCGATAACTATCCTTGCCGCGAGTATCAAAAAACCGTCTGATTCCCACGAAAGCGTCAAATTCAGCGATCTGTGCGGTTCGAAATGTGACCCGGATGTCGCCTTCGCTGGCAATCGTCGCCTCGCTCAAGTTCCCGAGCGACGGCTCTAGGGTTGACGGTGAAGAATACGCGACGGCTGCGATTGGGCGGACAGCGCCCATATGTCAGTGCCGCGCGACCGGTCGCTGAGGGTCGACGGCGGTTATATGCAGGTGCTGGAGTAAGCAAGTTCTTTCCCTTACTCGATGATCACCTCACCGAAAGCTGAGCGCGCTGCGATCTCGGCTAGCGCGCTGCGGCCTAGTTTGCTGGCATCGGCAAGCAGTAGCGAGGTTCTGGCGATCCGCATCGCGGTCTTCTTCACCTCGATCTTGTTCAGGTCGAAATCCATGACCCGTCCGGAGGGTTCGATCCCGGAACAGCCGATCAGGGCGAAATCGAGATTCAACCCGGATAGTGCGGTGACCACCCGACCACCCGTAAGAGATCCGTCGCGCCCGGTAAGGGTGCCGCCAAGCACATGGACGTCGTGTTGAGCCGGTTCGAACCGCAGGGCGGCCCGCAGATTGTTCGTGAAGATACGCAACGCCTTACGCCGGTTGAGGGCCTCCGCCGCCGCCTCGATCGTGGTGCCGACATCGAGGAACAGGGTGGCTCCATCATGCACCAGGGCGGCCGCGCGCTCCGCGATCCGTCGCTTCGCGTCCGGGCTGAGATCCTTTTTGTGGGCGTGGCCGAGCCGCATGGTCTCGACGCGCTCGTTGCTGCCCGCGCCGCCATGGAACCGCTGCAACAGCCCCGCCTCGTCCAGGGCGATGATATCGCGGCGCACGGTCTGAGCCGAGACCTGGAACCGCTGCGCCAGGTTCTCGATGGTAACGAAGCCCTGGGACTCAGCGAGGGACAGAATCTCACGCTGACGCTCCGAGACCGGCAGGTCGATGGTGACGTTTGTCATCTTTCCGTAACTCATCCAAGCTATCTGTAAATTATCTTACAGTACTCTCAGGCCGGAGCCCAGCAATGACGACCCCTTATTTGTATGACGAGCGTAACGGCGTGTTGTCCGACGAGACCGGCCGCCTTTTCGATCCATGGACCTGGACCTGGCAGGACGCCCAAGCAGCGACGAAAAACTCCCTGAGTCCCGCCACCGCGGCGGATGCTCTGGCACGCCTTGCCCAGGTCGGAGCGCTCCGACCTCTACCGGTCGGCGTCATTGGCCCGCGCGAGGCGACGGATCTACAACAGCGCGCGGCCTTCGCGGTGGGAGCGGCTCTCGCCCGCCTCGGCCTGACCACGGTCTGCGGAGGCAAGACCGGGGTGATGGCGGCAGCAGCGGCCGGCGCCCGCCAAGCGGGCGGCCTGACCATCGGACTGCTGCCGGACTCGGAATGGCATGCCGCCAACCCAGACATCCTGGTGCCGATCGCGACAGGCCTGCGTGAGGCCCGCAACGTCGTCATCGCCCGGTCGTCGACCGCCCTGATAGCGGTCGGTGGCTCGACCGGCACGATGACGGAAATCGCCTTCGGCCTGCATTTCGGTCGGCTGGTGGTCGCGCTGCACGACACCGCCACCTTGCCCGGCGTGGTCCGCGCGGAAGATGCGGAGGCCGCCGTTGAGCTGGTCGCGCAGCATCTGCTCTCCGGCAGCGCCCATAGCGGAGGCCATTGACCAGTCGTGACCGGCGCACAGGCACGTCATAAATATTACATCGTCCTGTGCTAAATGACCAAGACCTTACATCGATATTCGTCAGTGCCGCCCAGCCGGGCGGTCGGAAGGAGCGACCGTGGCCTCCCTCGGAGACAGCCACATTCTCGACCTGCGCCATGTCAGCCAGACCCTTGGCGGCAATCGGATTCTGCACGATCTGTCGCTCGGCGTAGCGCCTAGCGAGTTCACCGCGATTCTCGGCCCGTCGGGCTGCGGCAAGTCCACAACCCTGCGTCTCATGGCCGGCCTCGACCGGCCAAACGCGGGAACGGTGCATATGGGCGGCCGGGATGTCACCGACGACACGCCGGCGATGCGCAACATCGCCATGGTGTTCCAGTCCTACGCGCTCTACCCACACCTGACCGTCGCGGAGAACATCGCCCTGCCGCTTGTCATGCGGGAATGCAAGCCGACCGAACGGGTGCCCTTCCTGGGCGCGCTGTTGCCCGGTGCCCGGGACAAGCGCCGGGATATCGGAAAGCGGGTGCGGCGGATCGCGGCGATGCTGGAGATCGAGCCACTGCTGGAGCGTAAGCCCGGCGCCTTGTCGGGAGGCCAGCAGCAGCGGGTGGCCGTCGGTCGCGCCCTGGTGCGAGACCCGGCGCTGTTCCTGCTCGACGAGCCGCTGTCCAACTTGGACGCCAAGCTACGCATCCAGATGCGGACCGAACTCTCCGCCCTGCACCGCCGCTCCGGCAAACCGTTTGTCTATGTCACCCACGACCAGACCGAGGCCATGACAATGGCCGATCGGGTGCTGCTGATGCTGGAGGGCCGGGTCATCCAGGACGGCCGGCCCAGGGAGCTCTACGAGCGGCCGGCCGCCCGGGAGGTCGCCGCCTTCATCGGCGCCCATCCGATGAACCTGATCGATCTGCCGTCGCCCGCCGGGGATGCGGATCATCCGCTCACCAGGCTCGGTCTCGCCCTGCCGAACCACCGGGGTCGGATCACGGTCGGGCTGCGCCCGGAACACCTGCGGTGCGCCACGGCCGCGGCCGACGGCTTTCTCAAGGGCAGGGTCGAGCGCCTGGAGTATCACGGCCGCGACACCATGGTGACCCTCCGCCTCGACGGCCTGGAAACCGCCGTGGATCTCTTGCAGAACGCACAGGCGTCGTCGCTCAATCCCGGCGACTGGGTCGGTCTGGCCTGCCGCAGCACCGACGTTCACCTGTTCGACGCGGAAACCGGGGGGCGCCTCCACCCCACACCGGGCGGGGGGACATGATGGCCCCCATCTCTCGGGCATGGCGCGAAGGGCTGTGTGAGTGCTGGACGTAATCTCCTCAAAAGC
>CALAHL010000568.1 GCA_937891725.1 uncultured Rhodospirillaceae bacterium
TGGGGCAAGTTCACGCAATGGAGCGAGTCGAGAATCGGCGGCGCTGCTCGTCCCACTCCACCGGAAACGGCTCAAGCACCGGGGCCAGCGTCACCCCCGGCCCCTGACTCCCATCTAGGATCGCCTCGACGATATTAGGTGCTAGCAGCGTGACGCGTAAGATGCGGGTCATGTAAGAGGGTGCGATCTCCTCACGTTCGGCCAGTTCGGCGACGGTGGCGAACTCGCCCGACTCCAACATCCTCTTCCAGCGGAAGGCGCGGGCCACTGCTTTGACCAACGAGTTGTCGGTCTTGCGCTGCTGGGCGCTGCCTTCAGGCATTTGCATTCCTTGTGCCCGCCGCGCTTCACGATGCGAAACGGAACGTGGAGCGTCATGGTTTCGGGGATCGGCGTCCCGCGTTTCATGCGGCTGCCCCCATTTCTCCAGCGAACATCTCTCGCGCGAGGCCACCAAGACCATCGACGCGGAGGCGAATGTTCAGGCTGTCCTTGCCGATGTCGACCCCCTCGACCAGCATCATCACGATGCGCGCCTGCTCGGCGGGGAACAGTTCGTCCCATAGCGGGTCAAGCCGGGCCAGGGCTGCGCAGGTCTCTGCCTCGTTGATCCCTGCATCTTTCACTTGGGCCGCCTTCCATGTGCCCACCACGATCTCTGGCTGGCGGAAAACTGTGCGCAACTGATCGATCACGGCGGCCTCGATCTCACCCGCCGGGACACGGCCCACGGGGCAAGACCCTGCACCGTGCTTCAGGACAGTCTGGCTGACGTAGTAGCGGTAAAGTCGTCCACCCTTGCGTGTGTGGGTCGGCGAGAAGGCCGCACCATCAGGTCCGTAGAGCAGCCCTCGCAGGAGCGCTGGCGTGTCGGCGCGGGTCCGCGCTGCGCGCTTGCGCGGGCTTTCCGTCAGGATGGCGTGGACCTCGTCCCAAACCTCGCGTTCAATGATCGCCGCATGCTCGCCAGGATAGCTGGTTCCCTTGTGAACAGCCTCGCCGATGTAGACCCGGTTGTTCAGCATCCGATAGATGAACTTCTTGTCGATGCGGTGGCCCCGGCTGGTGGTGACGCCCCGTTCGGCCAGTTCGCGCGCCAGTTCGGTGCCGGAGCCAATCTCGATGAACCGGGCGAAGACCCAGCGGACATGGGAGGCATCGGCGGGATTCTCGACCAACTTCCGGTCCTTCACCTCGTATCCGAGGGGCGGGCAGCCACCCATCCACATGCCCTTCATCCGGCTGGCGCGGACCTTGTCCCGGATCCGCTCAGCCGTCACCTCCCGTTCGAACTGGGCGAAAGACAGCAGGATATTCAGCGTCAACCGCCCCATTGAGGTGGTGGTGTTGAACGACTGGGTGACGGAAACGAAGGTAACGCCATTGCGGTCGAACACCTCGACCAGTTTGGAGAAATCCATCAGCGATCGGGATAGGCGGTCGATCTTGTAGACGACCACAACGTCAACCAGCCCATCCTCAATGTCGGCCAGCAACCGCTTCAGGCCGGGGCGTTCCAGCGTGCCGCCGGAGATGCCGCCATCGTCATACTGATCGCGGACGAGCACCCAGCCCTCGGATCGCTGGCTGACGATGTAGG
>CALAHL010000569.1 GCA_937891725.1 uncultured Rhodospirillaceae bacterium
TGCGGAAACTGTGCCGCAGCATCGTGGTCGTCTCGACCGGCCGCAACGGGCCGAAGGCAGTCAGCGTCGCTTGCCAGGTGTTCGCGTGATTTTGTTTCCACGGGGCCCTGACTGGATGGAGGTGTTGCTAAAGTTTTCCGCCGTAAGCTTGCGCCATCGGCCAAGGCGCGCGGGATCGAGTGTCCCGTTGGCGGCCGCTCGCTGGACCGCGCAACCGGGTTCGTGATCATGGGTGCAGTCCCGGAAGCGGCACCCGGAGGCGAGGCTGACAATCTCGGCGAACAGAATATCCAGCCCGGCTGTGGCGTCGCTGACATGCAGCGTTCGCATCCCGGGTGTGTCTATCACCCAGCCGCCACCCGCAATTGGATGGAGCGAACGCGACGTGGTTGTGTGACGCCCCTTGGCGTCGGCCTCGCGAATGGGGGCTGTCGACTGGGCGTCCTCGAGTGACGTCTTAGACAGCGTGTTCAGCAAAGTCGATTTTCCCACCCCGGACGAGCCGACAAGCGCAACGGTCTGCCCCGGGCCGCACCAAGAGGCCAATGTCAGTGTTGCCTCCGGCGCTTTCGCATTCAACATGACGACATTCAATCCGCGTTGAAGGGCTTCCGCCTGCCTCAGGTAGGATGCGGCATCAGCCGTCTGATCGATCTTCGTCAGGACAATCACAGGAGTCGCGCCAGCTTCGTTCGCCAGCGCCAGATACCGTTCCAGTCGTGCCGGATTGAAGTCGTCATTGCAGGAGGTGACAATCAAGAGCGTGTCGACATTCGCAGCAATCAGCTGCGTTGGCCGACGCCTTCGGCTTTGCGCTGCAACAGGATCCGTCTGTTCAGCCGCCGGACCAGCATGTGGGTGTCGGGGTCCACCAGAACCCAGTCCCCCACCGCGAAATCCGACGTATTGGACTGGGAGGAAAGCGCCAGCCGCAAGGGGCCGCGTTCGGACACCGCAGTGACCCGGTCCCGGTGAACGGATCCGATGCGCATGGGGGAAAGCTCCGCCTCGCGATGCTCCAACTGCTCGTGGAAAAACGCCGACCACCCGAGAGAGGCCAATGAAACTGCCGACTGATCTGATGAAATGGTCACGCCAGCCTGAATGGCTGCGCAATGACGTTGTTGCAAGCCAATCCTTGGGGTAGGCGCAGTGGAGACGTTGCGACAAACCCCCCCGCTCATTCGTGCCGGCTGGCGCAAGTGAGCGCTCGGATGATTGCCTTGGGGCTGGCGATGCCGCAGGTTGCGGAGTCGACGCCCAGGGAGATTTCGACATGGTGATTTACGGCTTGGCGACTTGCGCAATATGTCAGAAGGCCCGCAAGGCATTGGAGGCGGAAGGGCTGGATGTCGCTTTTCGTGATGTTCGAGCGCAACCTTTGAGCACGGCTGAATTGTCGGCGCTGATCGAAGAGTTCGGCGATCGGCTCGTGGACCGCGGATCGAACGATTTCCGGGCGCTCAATGACTGGCTGAAGCATGCCGAGGCAGAGGCGCAGATCGCGGCCCAACCCAAGGTAATGGCGCGCCCGGTGATCCATTACCGGGACAGGTTTTTTCTGGGTTGGGATGAGACTGTTCGGCAGGCTTTGCTCGCGCACTCCTGATGCCCAAACTGAGCAAGTGCAGCGATTCCCCGAATCATCGGGCCGCGCTGTAGCTGTGCGCGCCCAGCACGACCGGCTGGTCAGGACCGACGGCGGTCCACGGGTGAGAACGCGGACTGTTCAAGCCAACCGTGTCTCACTCCATGAAGGACGCGTTACGTGGCCCCCTGATTGTTTGCGGCCCTTTATCGGCTTCCCACGGATCACCGGACGGGGTAGGCAACCCCACGCTTGAAGGTTGGAAACAGATCATGGCGCAAAATGCCACCATTTATAAAGTCGAGCTGTCGGTCTCCGACATGGATCGCCACTATTACGAGACCCATAAACTGACCATTGCGAAGCATCCTTCGGAGACGGATGAACGGCTGATGGTGCGCATCGTCGCCTTTGCCTTGAACGCCCATGAGCATCTGGAAATGACCAAGGGGCTGTCAACCGATGACGAACCGGACATCTGGCAGAAGAGCTTGCGAGGCGAGATCGATGTGTGGGTGGCGCTTGGGCTTCCGAGCGAAAAGGTCATGCGTCAGTCCTGCAGCAAGGCTGGGAAGGTGATTGTCTATCCCTATGGCGGCAGGGTTGCCGAAATGTGGTGGGACAAGGTCAGGAACGGCACCACCCGGTTCGACAATCTGCAGGTCATCAATTTCATGGAGGCCCACACGGCTGCATTGGCTCAGCTGGCCAACCGCGCGATGAAGCTCCAGGTCAATATCCAGGACGGCGAGGTGATGGTCAGCGTCGATGAGAGCATGGTCTACGTCACGCCCGACACGTGGAAGGCCTCAGCATAGATTGCCTCAACCTGTCCTGACTCAAGACCAGGGCGCCCTACGCGAAGTCAGTCAAGTCCCGGCGCACCAGTGTCTGAATCGGGCAAACTGCACTACGGCGACCATAGGCATGGTCAAGGGCAGTTATGAGCCGGGTGCGTCGAGTGTTCGGCTGATCCAACGGTTTGCCGGATGACGGCTCACACGTCATGCGCTAAGCTGTCACCATGCATTTCGCTTTTTATGATCTCGAAACCACCGGCATTTCGCCCGCCTTCGATCAGCCTCTGCAATTTGCTGCCATCCTGACGGATGACGCATTCCGGGAGATCGAGCGGGTCAATCTGCGCTGCCGGATCGCACCGCACATCATTCCGTC
>CALAHL010000570.1 GCA_937891725.1 uncultured Rhodospirillaceae bacterium
GAATTGGCGGAGCCAAGGGTCTGACGATCTCGGGTCACATTTGATCACGTTTTAAATGTTAAACGTTTAGATATCACGTGCGCATCGACACATTCAAGGGCGTGACCAAGGGCGTGACCAAGGGCAGGGCCATTGGTCCGGACCCGTCACGGATCGATTCGGATTGCGTAGTTTTCGATCACCGTGTTGGCCAGCAGCTTCTCGCACATCGCCTTAACCTGCGCCTCGGCGGCGGCTTGGTCCGACTGAGCCAGTTCGATCTCGATGACCTTGCCTTGCCGGACTTCGCCGACACCCTCGAAACCAAGGGTTCCGAGCGCATGCCCGATCGCCTTGCCCTGGGGGTCGAGGACACCGGTCTTCAGCGTCACATGTACCGTAGCCTTCATGAGTTTTCGTCCCGTTCTCGCCAAATCGTGGAATGCGGCGGCGTTGCGTCGCCGCGATCGCGTTACTGGATGCCCCTTGGACCTTTCAGATCCATCGGCCCGGCCTCCGGCAAGACGCCCAGCCGGCGGGCGACTTCCTGATAGGCTTCCTTCACCCCGCCCATATCCCGACGGAACCGGTCCTTGTCGAGTTTCTCATTGGTCTTGGTGTCCCAGAGCCGGCAGTTGTCCGGACTGATCTCGTCGGCCAGCACAATCTGCATGTCTTCGTCGGTATAGAGCCGCCCGAACTCCAGTTTGAAGTCGATCAGGCGGAGACCGACACCCACGAACAATCCGGTCAGGAAATCGTTTATGCGAAGCGACAGAGCGACCATGTCGTCCAGATCCTGGACCGCGGCCCAACCGAACGCCGTGATATGATCCTCCGAGATCAGCGGATCCCCCAACTCGTCCGATTTATAGTAGTACTCGATGATCGGGCGGGGCAGTGCCGTGCCTTCCTCGATACCGAACCGTTTGGAGATCGAGCCGGCAGCCACATTTCGGATCACCACCTCGATCGGGATGATCTCCACCTGCCGGACCAACTGTTCGCGCATATTCAGGCGGCGTATGAAGTGCGTCGGAATGCCGATGTCGTTCAAGCGGGTCATCAGGAACTCGCTGATTCGGTTGTTCAGCACACCTTTGCCGGTGATCGTCCCTCTTTTTTCGTTGTTGAACGCGGTCGCATCGTCCTTGAAGGACTGAATCAGGGTTCCAGGCTCCGGCCCCTCGTACATGGTCTTGGCCTTGCCCTCGTAGACCTTGCGGCGTCTGGACATCTACGCATTCCTTTTCCTGGCGGCGCCGTGGACGGTCTTAGGTGATCCGAAGTCAGCGTCTGCCCATGGCTCCGTATAGCAACGCTGTCCCCGTTACTCAATCGCGCGCGCGCCTTCAGAAAATTGCGCCTCGTCGTCCAATTGGTTTGTGGTCAGCGAACAGGCTCGTCCAGTGGGCCAAATCCCTCGACCGGGTTGTACGGCTCGACATCGGGCCGGCCGGCCGCGAACAGAAAGATGGGCTTCGCAGGCAACTCCCGGTCGGACTCGACCGTTTGACCCGGCAGCGGCAGGGCGATGAGGGCCGAGCTTGAAGTTCCGAATCCGGTTTCCAGGCGAAAATTCATCGCGGCATTGACCGGTGTGTTGCCGGCGTGATCGGAGGCCCCCATGAGCATCGACCAGGCGCTCCATTCATCGGCATCGGGCCGGGGGGCCGGGGCGGCCCGGAATCGGGGCAGGTATCGTTTGGCGCGATCCGAATGCTCGATGTCGTTCAGGTCGTGCGCGGTCAACATGGAGACACCTTCCGGCACGCGCATCGGAGTGACCGGTCCGGTTTCGTCTCGATGGGCCAGCCAGATCGCATCCCGATTGTCCGCCACGAACATATTGAAGGGCCGATAGCTGCTCGGCTCCACGTCAGCAATGGCCCGCGCCGCATCAATCGCATCGGCATGGTCCAGCGCTTCCAGAACCAATTCCCCGCGCGACCGTTTCCCGAAACCTGGGCCAAGGGTCCCGTGCCGGTTCAGAATACAGGCGACCACCCCATGCTCATTGATCCCGAGCCAGCTGCCGCCCGCCAGATCATCCATGCCCGCGATGATCTCCGGGCGATCGGGCCAGTGTCGACCCGGCGCCTTCCAGGGACGGTCGATCATCTCGTCCCGATTTGCTGCAAGGATCAGAGGCCATGAATGGCCGGAGCGGCGGAGGATCACGAGTGTGCACATGTCGGAAAAGTGCTCTGTTTCGCAGTTGGGGGCAAGCACGCCGTGCTGCAGCCGGTATCTGCGATATGGTATGGTTGTTCGCGGCGCAATCATGTGCGGGTCGCCCGTTCACATCGGCCGGACGCCGGTGTAGTGTCCGCCGCGAAACCGTGGCCGGAAGGACACGAGACGATGACCGCGAAAAGGCGATCACGCATTAGATCGCGCAGGAGGATCTGGGAATGAGTGGCTTCGACGATCGCGAACGGGCTGAGGGCAGCAGGTTTGCCCATGACGCAGAAATGTTGTTCAAAGCGCGGGTCCGCAGGGACCGGAAAATCGGTCTTTGGGTGGCTGAGGAATTCCTGAAGATCAAGGGCGAGGACGCGGCGAATTTCGCCGGCGAGGTTGTGGCTTCCGATTTTGAGAAGCCGGGCGACGAGGACGTGATCGAGTTTGTCATGGCGAAGATCAAGGATGCAGGCGCGGATCTGACCGAGGCCCGACTGCGCCACCATATGGACGAGATGCTGAAAATCTCGATCGAGGAGCTGAAGGCGGAATAGAACCTTTCCCGAAGCCGCGACCCGCAGAGTATATACGGAATGACCGTAGCAGCCCTCGTGCCCGGGGATCGGGTTCCGAATCTGACATTTCCGGATCTCAACGGCAAAAGCCGTTCTTTGTATCTTGAAGTGTTCGGTGGCCCCATCCTCATTGTAATTGCCCCGAACCCGGAGACGTCCCCGTCGCGGGACCTGATATCCGGGTTGAGCCGTCACACCAATGCCTTGTCGAAGGCCGGCGCGCACAGTTTCGTTCTGACGACCAATCAGCCAAAGGTCGGGGTGGATAAAAGCGCATTGGTGATGATCGATCCCTATGGTGACGGCATGCGGTTGTTCCGTCCGTTCCGCGGCGAGTCGCAGGACGAAAAAGACCGGGCAAAGGCATCGGTGGTGCTGTTGGACCCCAACCAGCGTGTGGTGGAAGTCTTCACGGTGGAGGACCATCGGGACCCGATCGCTGAGGCGGTCAGCCGGGCAAGCAGCATCGCGGAGACCTGGGCGCGTCAGCCGGTCAGGCTGGACCGGGCAGCTCCGGTGATGATTCTCGATAAACTGATGTCGCCGGAGCTTCGCGAGGAACTGATCGCCAATTGGGACGCGGATAACGCCGAAGGAACGGTTAGCGACGGCTTCAAGAACATTGCCGATCCAAGCGTGAAGCAGAATCGAGAACACGTGGTCACCGATCCGGATCTTCAGCGGCGCGTGGCAATGGAGATCGGGCCGCGTGTGGTCAATGAGATCCAGAAGGTCTTCAACTACCGTTTGCCTCTGCGGTTCGAAATGCTCACGGTTTTGGGCTATGATTCGAAGCGGGCGGACTTCTTCGGTCCGCACCGGGACAACCTTCGGTCCCATCAGCGCAGAAGATTCGCACTGTCGCTCAATTTAAATGACGGATA
>CALAHL010000571.1 GCA_937891725.1 uncultured Rhodospirillaceae bacterium
ACCCGCGGGTCCTGCCGGACCACATCCGGCCTGTTCTGCACCAGAGGTTCGCCCGCGTCGAGAACAACCACATGGTCCGAGATCCCCATCACCAGCGACATGTCATGCTCGACCAGAATGAGCGCAATCCCGGTCTCGGCGATCTGCCTCAGCAGCACAGCCAACTGTTCCTTGTCCTCGCGCATCAGACCGGCCGCCGGCTCGTCCAACAGCAGGACTTTCGGACGGGTCGCCAGCGCGCGGGCGATTTCCACCAGCCGCTTGTCCACATGAGGGAGATTCCCGGCCAGCGCGCCGGAGGCGCCGCGATAGCCGACAAACCCCAGCAGGGTTTCGATATCGGCAGCTTCGCCTGCGGTATCACCGTCACCAAGCACCGGGCCGAGCCGGCCGCAGCGGAGCGCGATCCGCAGATTCTCGGCGACGCTCATATGCTCGAACAACTGCGTCGTCTGATAGGTGCGCGCGATCCCGGCACGGGCAATCGCGAAGGCTGACTTCCCGGCGAGCGGCTGTGCGAGGTCGATCTGACCCTGGGCCGGCTTGTAGAAGCCGCCGATCATGTTCAGGACCGTCGTCTTGCCGGCGCCGTTTGGGCCGATGATGCTGGTGATCCGCCCTGGCTCCGCTGTGAAGGAGATATCCTTCGCCGCCTGGATTCCGCCGAAGGAAATTCCGATCCCCTCGACCGTCAGTGCCGTTCTCTCGCCCGTTCCCCGCGCGAGAAAGCGATCGAGCCCACCGCGTGGCCGGTCCGCCTGCGGCTGCGGCGTGCGTCTGAACCAGCCGGTGACCGTGCCAACGATCCCGCGCGGCGCGATCCAGAGCACGCCGAGCAGCAGGGCTCCGAACAGCAGAAGCCGATATTCGGCAAAGTCGGACAGCATCTCCGGCAACAGCACGATCACCAGCGCGCCGAGCACCGGCCCCCAGAGCGTTCCCGATCCGCCGACCACGACCGCGAGAATGAACAGGATCGACTGAAAGAACGGAAAGGAACTTGGCGAAATGAACAGGTTGAGCGGTGTGAAGAGTGCGCCGGCCACGCCGGTCAGCGCGCCGGACAGCGCGAAGGAGACGGTCTTGATCACCAGCGGATTGAGGCCGACCGACTGCGCCGCGACCTCGCTGTCGCGCACCGCCCGCATGGCCCGGCCCCAGGTGCTGTGGGCCAGACGCTGGTAGAATGCGAGTGCCGCGCCGGCAATCAGCACGGCAAGGGCTGCAAGATCAGCCTCGCTCATCATCCGGCCGAAAATCTCCGGCGCCGGAAACCCCATAAGGCCGTTGGAGCCGCCGGTCAGGTCGCGCAGTTCGATGGCCGCGTGCTCGACAATGAAGGCGAAGGCGATGGTGATCATTGCGAGATAGGGGCCGGTGACCCGCAGCGCCGGGATCGCCAGCAACATGCCCACGGCGCCGGAGAACAGGACCGTCTTGGCAAGTGAGATCCAGAAGCTGACCCCCTGGAGCATCAGGATCCCGGTGGTGTAGGCGCCGATCGCGAAGAAGCCGACATGACCGAAGGAAACCTGGCCCGAAAGGCCGAGCAGGATGTTCAGGCCGACGCAGACCACGATATTGATGGCGACTGCGGCGAGGACGAAGTTGTAGTAACCCTCGATCGTCAGTGCGAGGACCAGGCCGACCAGCGTCGCGAGCCCGAGGGCGGCGTAGCTGACGCGTATGTCTTCGAGCAGCCGCACCATCAGACTTTCTTGATTTCTGCCTGTCCGAGCAGGCCGTTGGGGAGGAAGAACAGCGCCAGGATGATCATGCTGAAGCCGATGATCTGGGTGTAGGACGAGCCCAGAAAGGCGGTTGTCAGCGCCTCGACAAGGCCGTAGAGCAGCCCTGCGATCACCACGCCCCACGCGCTGCCGATGCCGCCGAGGATTGCGGTGGCGAATGCCTTGATCCCGAAGACCAGCCCCATGCTCGAGGAGACGTTGAACAGCGGTGCGATGAGCAGTCCGGCGGTTCCGGCGAGAACGGTGGAGACCGCGAACGCTCCGGCGATCACGAAACGGGTGTTGATCCCCATCAGGCGCGCCGCTTCCGGGCGCTGGACCACGGCCGACATGGCCTTGCCGTGTTTCGTGTTCCTAAGCACGAAACTCAGCAAGGCCGCGGCGACGATCCCGACCCCGGGGATCACGAGTTGAAGCGGATACGCACCGATCCCGAAGACATCCACCGCCTCCGACGCCCAGGGCGACGGAAAGTTCCTCGGCTCCTTGCCGAAGGTGAAGAGGACGGTGTTGTCGAGAACGATCCCGCCGGCCACCGTTGCCATCAGCCAGCCGTTCGAGCCGCGATCGGCGAACGGCCGCACCAGGAAGCGCTCCACCGCGAGGCCGTAGACGGCACAGCCTGCCAGCGCGAGCAGGATCGCCAGCGGCATCGGCCAGCCCAATGTGACGCCGAACGTGTAGCCGAGCACGGCCCCCAGCATCATTGACGACCCTTGGGAGAAGTTGACCGTGTTCGAGACCACGTAGGTGATGTGAAAACCCAGGGCCAGAAGGCCGTACATGGCGCCGAGGCCGAGCCCGGTCAGGATCGCGGAAAGAATTAGCATCGGGTCATGCCCTAGCCTCCGGTCGGACATAGTGGCCGCGGCGGCGCAGGGAACGCGCGCCGCCGCGACAGGTCATGGATCACTTGATCGGAACGATCTTGCCGTCGATGAACTGGGTGAAAACCAGATCGTCGGGGCCGAGCGCATCATGCTCTTCCGGGGAGAACGGGTTGACGTAGGTCTTGATCAAACCCTTGTATTCCTTGATGTCATAGAAACCCTGACGGATCGCCGGGCCGTCGGTGCTGCCGGCATTGGTGATCGCGAGTGCTGCCAGATGCATGCCGTCATAGGCATTCGCGATGCCGACCGCCGGGGTGACATCCGCCTCGCCCTTGATCTCCGGGAACTTGGCTTTGAGCTTCGTCATCATCTCGGCCGCCGCCGGGGAGTCGTTGCCGGAGAAGGTGAAGGTCTGGATCATCTCCACGTCCTTCGCGCGCGGACCGCCCAGCTCTGAGAACCGGCCGCCGGCCGGGCCCCAGTGAGAGACCACCGGAACGTCCCAGTTCATCCGCTCCAGCGACTTCATCACCTGTGCGGAGGGGCCGACATTCGCGACCATGAAGATGGTGTCGGCACCGGCCTCTTTCAGACGGGTCAGCTGCGGGACCACGTCGATGTCGGAACCTTCGATCTTCTCAATTCCGGCGAGCGTGAGTCCCTTATCCGCCATCGCTGCCGACAGCGCCTTCTCGTTGGACTCACCCCACGGGTTGTTGATCAGCATCATGCCCGGGTTCTTCGCGCCGTGCGACGAGATCGCCCTGTTCACCAACGCAACACCGACCATGCTGTCATAGGCCGAGACGCGGAACATGTAGTTCTCTTTCGCCCCGTTCTTGGTGATCGGGGTGCCCGCCGCCCATGGCCCCATGAAGGGCACCTTGATCTGGTTCATGTAGGGAACCAGCGCAAGCGAGACCGGAGTCTGCAGACCGCCGAACAGAACCGCGACCTCTTCCTTCTGCACGAGCTCACGCGCCGCGACCAGACCCTTGCCAGGATTGTTCTCGTCGTCCCGTCGGATCAGCTCGACCTGCTTGCCAAGCAGGCCGCCAGCCGCATTGATTTCGTCAATCGCGATGGTCATGCCGCGGGTGATCGCCTCGCCCGATTTTGCGGAGGGGCCGGACAGGCTGGCAATCAGACCAATCTTGATCGTGTCCGCCGCCGCTGTCGGCAGCGAGAAAGCAAGCGATGTTGCCGTGACCGCCGATGCCAAGAGCATCGACCGGCGGGTCATTTTCAGGTTTTTGAGTCTCTGCATCCTGGCCTCCTGCATATGAATTTCCTCTACGCAGTGCAGCAATCAGCATGCCAGTTTTAACGCTTTGAATTTGCTAGTATTTTGTTTTTTATCTTTATTTTGTGCCTAAGTCTCAACCAAAGTGGTTTCGCAATCGCCCAATGATTCAGCATATTGAATACAATTGTGGTCCAAATCGTATACGATTTATAATCTGATTGGTGCCGATCGAGCGGCCCGCGCGCATGTGACCGGGGAGAGCTAAATGACGACAGAAGACGAGCTGCAGAAAGTCCGTGAAATGGTGGAGCAGTTCCTCGAAAGGTCAATGGTCCCGGACCCCGATGGGGCGGCGGAATTCCTCGCTTCTGGCGCCGAGATTTACTTCACCGGCAAGACCAGCATGTCGCACCCGCGTGAAATGGCGGCCTACAATGCCAGCCGATATAACTGGGTGAAGAAGAAATTCCGCACCCTCGATGTCGCGCCGGCGGGTGACCACATCGTTGCCTACGGAACCGGCACGCTGTACGGCGAATGGCCGGACGGCACCGCCTTCGAAGGCAACCGCTACGTCGACCGCTTCGAAGTTCGCGACGGCAAGATCACCCGCATCGACGTTCTGAACGACAGTGCGGAACGCATTCTCAAGCGGCAGGCGGGTCAGCCGGAAGCGTAATCCGAGAGGATGTCGCCAATCGGGCGTTCGTCGCGCTTCGGCGGCAGGATCAGCGCGCGTTCGGCGACATCGCCGAGGTGGTTGTGCATGGCGGCGGCGGCACGTTCCCCATCGCCCGCAACCAGCAGATCGATGAGCGCCCGATGCTCGCTGACCCCGCATTCCGAGGAATGCGGTCGGGCGAAGACCGCGAGCACCAGACAGCAGCGCGACACCAGCTCCCGCATATGTTTGGTGAGAACCTCGCTCCCGGTCAGCTGTGCGAGCATGGTGTGAAACTCGCCGGCCAGCCGGATCGAGTGCACCTCGTCCTTGTTCGCCGCTTTTTCCTCCCGGGAGACATGCGCCCGCAGTTCGGCGACCTGATCTTCGGTGAGCGTGCCTGCCAGCCGCTTGACGACAATCTCCTCGACGGCGATCCGGACGTCGAACGTATCCCGGGCCTCGTTCCAGCTCGGCTCGGCAACGATCGCTCCGCGATTGCGGCGGCGTTCCACAAGCCCTTCCGCCACCAACTCGGTCAGCGCGGACCGGACCACGGTCCGGCTCACGCCGAAACGCTCCCCGATCGTGTCTTCGGGCAGACGCGTACCGGGGCCGATCCCCTGTTCTATGATCGCGCGCCGCAATGCATCCGCGATCTGCTGCGTGCTTCCGTTCTCATCCGACATCGTGTCTGCACCGTCTGGTACGTCTCTGGTCCCATTGCCCGGGCCGCTTCCGACGAGACGATCGGAAGGGCAACGGACAAGTCACGGCTAACCTATTGGGTTTTGAAAATCCGGACAACGAGCCGGCCCCGCTCGACTGAGGCGATTGTGACGCGGCGCCAAGATAGCGACATCGGCCGTCCCTATCGCTTCGCGCGGGTCACTCGAAGTCCGCGCTTCTATCCGGTGCCCTGGAAAGCCAGCCCAGTTCTCGTCATCGCCGATAGATCGAAGTTCTGATTGCGGCACCTCCAGACTGATTCAGATCAGGATGTCCGACCCGCTTTCGGCGCAGAGTGATGGTGCTGCGGTGAGTGCAAAGACGGTGCTGCGGCTGTTCTTCAGTCACATGATGCGAGCTGTACCCTTGACACGTCACCGAGATCGATGAGTTGAATAGGGATACTTCACCTTCTTCTGGCTTGATCGCCATGAGGTGCCGCCGGGCGTCACGATGGTGTCCCGAGGACCTCGGATGACGGCGTTTCAGCTCTTTGGCTACATCGGCGCCGCCACCGCGCTGCAACTCCTGCTCGGAGCGGCGGTCGCGGTCTGGCGTTCGAAGCGCAAGTTGCGGTTGGAGCCGCCCTCCATCCGAATGGCGGATCGAGATTCGGCCTGGGCGGGTTCGCGAGATTTTCGCGTGATCGAGCGCGTGTTCGAAGATGCTGCGCGGACGCAATGCTCGTTCACGTTGGCGCCCGTTGACGGCGTCCCACTTGCGCCGTTCAAGCCGGGGCAGTTCCTGACGTTTTCCCTACCGGTCGCAGGCCTTGAGTCTCCGATCAGAGTAGTCCGGTGTTATTCGCTATCGGATACGCCGAACCCCGCGCATTACCGCATCACTGTCAAGCGAGCCGTCGTGCCGCCGGGTCGGTCCGACGTGCCGGCTGGGCTGGGTTCGACGTGGCTTCACGATCATGGACTACCGGGCACGATAGTACAGGTTCGCGCTCCCGCCGGGCAGTTCACCCTGTCCTCGGATGCCAATCCGCCCCCTGTTTTCATTGCAGGCGGTATCGGCATCACGCCAATCCTGACGATGCTGAAAGCGGCCCTCGCAGGACATCCGAATTGCGCGATACATCTGTTCTATGGCGTTCGCAATGGCCGGGATCACGCCTTCAAGACCGTTCTCGGACAAATGGCCCAGACCCATCCGGGATTCCGCCTGCATATCCTTTACGCGGATAGCGGAACAGCCGA
>CALAHL010000572.1 GCA_937891725.1 uncultured Rhodospirillaceae bacterium
CCAGCATGCCGTGATCGTGTATGACGACCTCTCGAAGCAGGCGGTGGCCTATCGTCAGATGTCCCTGCTGCTGCGTCGTCCTCCGGGACGCGAGGCCTATCCGGGTGACGTGTTCTACATTCACTCGCGTCTGCTGGAGCGGGCCGCAAAGCTGAATGACGAGATGGGTTCGGGCTCCCTGACCGCACTTCCGGTCATCGAAACCCAGGCCGGCGACGTGTCGGCGTACATTCCGACCAACGTGATTTCGATCACCGACGGTCAGATTTTCCTCGAGACCGAACTGTTCTACAAAGGCATCCGGCCTGCGGTGAACGTGGGTCTGTCGGTCTCCCGCGTGGGATCCGCCGCACAGATCAAGGCGATGAAGCAGGTTGCCGGCTCGATCAAGCTGGAACTGGCGCAGTACCGCGAGATGGCGGCGTTCGC
Organism: uncultured Rhodospirillaceae bacterium; assembly: GCA_937891725.1. Classification (GTDB taxonomy): domain Bacteria; phylum Pseudomonadota; class Alphaproteobacteria; order Thalassobaculales; family Thalassobaculaceae; genus JANSYC01. The sequence continues at coordinate 430 of CALAHL010000572.1, forward strand.
CCAGTTCGCCTCCGATCTGGACGCTTCGACCCAGCGCCTGCTGGCCCGTGGCGAGCGTCTGACCGAGCTGCTGAAGCAGGGTCAGTACGTTCCGATGCCGGTCGAGGAGCAGGTCGTCTCGATTTTCGCGGGTGTGCGCGGCTATCTCGACAAGATCCCGACCCGAAAGGTCGGCGAGTTCGAGAAGCAGCTCCTGTCGGAAGTGAAATCGAAGGCCTCCGATATTCTGGATTCGATCCGGAACGAGAAGGCGATCTCCAAGGAGACCGAGGAGAAGCTGAAGTCGTTCATGGAGAACTTCGCCAAGACTTTCGCCTGATGGTCACAGGCCGGGGGTTACAGGCCCCCGGAGTTGATCTCGCCATGGATCGGAACAGCCGAGAGCGGACGGAGCGATGCCCAACCTTAAGGACCTAAAAGTCCGGATCAACAGCGTTAAGTCGACGCAGAAGATCACCTCGGCCATGAAGATGGTCGCGGCGGCCAAGTTGCGTCGTGCCCAGGACGCGGCCGAGCAGGCCCGCCCCTATGCCAAGAGCATGGAGCGGATGATCGTCACCCTGGCCGGGAACGTGGTTCCGGGAAGCGGTCCGAAACTGCTGTCCGGCACCGGCAAGGACGAGAGCTATCTGATCGTGGTGGCGACGGCCGATCGCGGCCTGTGCGGCGGGTTCAACTCGAACATCGTTCGGGCGGCCCGACGCAAGATCACCGAGCTCGAGAATGCCGGCAAAAAGGTTGCTCTGCTGACCGTTGGTCGCAAGGCCAAGGATCAGTTGCGCCGGACCCACAGCAAGCTGATCGTCAAATCGGTCGAGAACCTGGCGCGGACCACGATCGGGTTCGAGCAGGCCGACACGATCGCGCGGGAACTGATCCATCGGTTCGACGAGGGCGAGTTCGACACCTGTCTGATGTTCTACAACCGCTTCCAATCGGCGATGACTCAGATCGTCACCGAGCAGCAGCTGATCCCGGCGAAGGTCCCGGAGCTGTCCGGCGACGAAGACAAGGGTGGGGCGTCCGCCAAGGCGCTGTACGAGTACGAGCCGGACGAGGAAGGCATCCTGTCGGCCCTGCTGCCTCGGAATGTCGCGACCCAGGTGTTCACCGCACTCTTGGAAAACTCCGCGTCCGAGCACGGCGCGCGGATGACGGCGATGGATTCTGCGACCCGGAACGCCGGTGAAATGATCGACAAGCTGACGCTGACCTACAACCGGACGCGTCAGGCCTATATCACGAAGGAACTGATCGAAATCATCTCGGGTGCGGAGGCGCTCTGACGTCGGCTTGCCGACAGGAGACCTCCCCCAGACGTAAAACGAGGGGCCACCACGGCCCGCCTTAGGAGCTGAACCATGGCGAACAATGCAACCGGCAAGATTACTCAGGTCATCGGCGCCGTCGTCGACGTCCAATTCGACGGCGAACTCCCGGCGATTCTGAACGCGCTCGAGACCGAGAACAACGGCAACCGGCTGGTGTTGGAAGTCGCGCAGCACTTGGGCGAAAGCACCGTCCGCACGATCGCGATGGACGGCACCGACGGTCTGGTCCGCGGCCAGCCGGTCACCGATACCGGTGCTCCGATCACCGTGCCGGTCGGCCCCGAGACCCTGGGCCGGATCATCAACGTGATCGGCGAGCCGGTCGATGAGCGCCCGCCGCTCGAGACCAAGATGCGCCTGCCGATCCACCGGGCCGCACCGGAATACGTCGATCAGTCGACCGAAGCCGAGATCCTGGTCACCGGCATCAAGGTCATCGACCTTCTGGCACCGTATGCCAAGGGCGGTAAGATCGGCCTGTTCGGCGGCGCCGGCGTGGGCAAGACCGTTCTGATCATGGAGCTGATCAACAACGTTGCGAAGGCGCACGGTGGCTATTCCGTGTTCGCCGGTGTCGGCGAGCGGACCCGTGAGGGCAACGATCTCTACCACGAGATGGTCGAGTCCGGCGTCATCAAGACCGAGGGCGAAGGCTCCAAGGCCGCGCTGGTGTACGGTCAGATGAACGAGCCGCCGGGCGCGCGCTCGCGGGTGGCTCTGACCGGGTTGACCCTGGCCGAGTATTTCCGCGACGAGGAAGGCCAGGACGTGCTGTTCTTCGTGGACAATATCTTCCGCTTCACCCAGGCCGGCTCGGAAGTGTCGGCGCTGCTCGGCCGTATCCCGTCTGCGGTGGGTTATCAGCCGACGCTCGCAACCGATATGGGTCAGCTGCAGGAGCGGATCACCACCACCAAGAAGGGCTCGATCACCTCGGTTCAGGCGATTTACGTGCCTGCCGATGACTTGACCGACCCGGCACCTGCCACCTCCTTCGCCCACTTGGACGCGACCACGGTGTTGAACCGTTCGATCGCCGAGCTCGGGATCTACCCGGCGGTGGATCCGCTGGACTCGACCTCTCGGATGCTGGACCCGCGGGTCATCGGTGATGAGCACTACAACGTCGCCCGCCGCACGCAGGAGGTGCTGCAGCAGTACAAGTCGCTGCAGGACATCATCGCGATCCTGGGCATGGACGAGCTTTCGGAAGAGGATCGTCTGGTCGTATCGCGCGCCCGGAAGATCCAGCGTTTCCTGAGCCAGCCGTTCTTCGTGGCCGAGGTCTTCACCGGCTCGCCGGGCAAGCTGGTCGCCATCGAAGATACCATCAAGGGCTTCAAGGGCATTGTCGAAGGCGAATACGACGATCTGCCGGAATCGGCTTTCTACATGGTCGGCAGCATCGACGAGGCCAAGGAGAAGGCCCGCAAGATGGCGGAAGCAGCCTGATCCCGGTTGGGGAACAGGCGTGATCCATATCGAATAGGAACCCGATCCGATGGCCGAAACCACACAATTCGAACTCGTCTCTCCGGAGCGCCTCGTGCTCTCCCGCGACGTGGAGATGGTCGTGATTCCGGGCAGCGAAGGCTACTTCGGTGTGCTGCCCCGGCATTCACCGATGCTGACCACGTTGATGCCGGGCGTGATCGATATTCACGAAGGTGGCTCGATCGTCGATCGGATTTTCGTGGCCGGCGGTTTCGCCGAGGTCACCGAGGATCGCTGCACGGTGTTGGCCGAGGGGGCGACCCCGCTCGCCGAGGTCGACGTTTCCGCGACCGAGAAGACCATTTCCGATACCAAGGAGATTCTCAAGGACACCTCCGACGCGGTGGAGCAGGAGAAGCTTCAGGAGAAGATCTCGAACATGGAAGCCATGCTGGCTGCCAAGCGTCTGGTCGGCTGAGATTTCGCCGATCTGGCAATTGGACGTGGATTCCCCAGACTGACATACTCCCGGACGTGATTCGTCCGGGAGTTTTTGTTCGTGGGTCGCTTTTTTCGCGCGCTCTTTAAACTCACGCTTCGGGTTCTGCTCGCCGTTGTGATTCTCTGTCTCGTGCTGGTGCCTGCCCTCTGGCTTGGCCGAGACAGTCTCCCGCCCCGGCTGGCGGCCTGGGGGATCAACTATGTGCTCGGCGCGCTGGTGATCCAGGATCTTGCCTTCCAGATCTCCGATCTGGGCCTCGACGGGGCGGCGATCGAGGGCTTTGCGCTCAATGGGCCCGATGGTCCGAAAGCGGACCGGATTTCCGCCACCTATGGATGGCGCGAGCTACTGGGCGCGGGCGTGCTCCGGTCGGTCCGTATTGAAGGCCCGCAAATCTCGGCGCAGGTCGCGGCGGACGGCGCGGTCTCAATCACCGGACTCGAAGCCCTGATGGACGCGATCACAGGTGCCGGAGAAACCGATGGCGCGCCGCCCGACCTGCCGCCGATCGAAATCTCCGACGCCCGGATCGATCTGTCCGGCGCGGTCGAAGGCCGGGTATCCGCGAGCGGCACCGTCAAGGGCACCACCGCGCAGCAGGAGATTGCACTGTCGGGGCAGGCCGATCTCTCCAGTCCCGCCGCGGCTGCTGTCTTTTCCGGACGGACCGTCCTTTCAGCGCAATTGGGACCGACTGCGGGGAAAATTGGTCTGGTGATCCTCGGAGGCAGTCTGACGGCCTTGGACGGGCAGATTGCGATCGGGTCCGGGTTGGACGGAGCTATTCAGGTCAATTGGCAGCCGGACGCCCCGACCGTGCTGTCCGGGTCCGCGAAAGCACGGGACCTCACAATCGCGTCCCACCGCTTTGCGGCGCCGCGTTTGGAGGCGCGGCTGGACGGACAGACCATCAGCGCCACGGCGGCTGCCAACCTGCTCGACGCGGACGGTGCTCCGATACAGGACGGGGCCATCGACCTCGCTCTGGTGATCGAACCCGCCGATACCCTTCGGGGCGAGGACCCCACACGTAGGTCCGTGCAATTGCGTCTGGCTGCACCGATGGCCCCGTTGGAGCGTTTGGCCGCCGGCGCAGTGTCGCGGCCCTCCCTCGGCATCGAGGGCCGGGTGAGCCTGGGGCTCTCCGGATCGATGTCGGGGATGTCGGACGGGATGCTGCCCGATGGTCTGGATAGTCTGCTTGCCGGTTTGGTTGCGAGTGGGGGGATCGAACTGAGCGCTCAAGGCGCCGACCCCGCCGCCTCGACTCTGTCCGGTCGTTTGGCTCTGGCTGCAGCGGCCGGCGTGGTCTCGGTTGAGACCGCCGAGCCGTTCGAGCTGACCGTTCCGATCGACAGGATTGCGGCCGACCCGGACCTGTCGGCGGTGCTGGGTGATCACCTGTCTGACCTCCGGGAGGTCTTTGGTCCGGCGGTCACACTTGGATTCGGCACCGAGCGCGACGAATTCGGGATCACCTTCGAGACTGCCGCCGACGCCCGCACCGTCACGCTGTCCGGGCCGATGATGCTGTCCGGAACCGGAGAGGACGGCGCGACCCTGGGGGCGGAGATCACCGTGGCGGTCGACCCGGGGGAAGACGGAGGCCCGCGCTTGATCGGGCCGGTTTCGATCACCGTGACGGGGGATCGGATCTCGGCGGGCGGCGTCACGCTGTCCGATCTGCGTGCGACGGTGCAAGGCACCCAGGAGGGTGATGCCTTCACCGGCAGCTATCTGGTCGAGCTGTCCGGCGATGCGCCGCCCAACGGGGTGCGGGGCACTGCGCTCAAACTTGGGGGCGCGCTGCACCTTGATCCCGATCTGATCACCGTGGATTTGGCCGATGGCGGCTCGATCGCCGCGCGCCGTCTTGAACTGGGCCGGTCCCTGCGTCCGGTGGAAAGTTTGGTTGCGACACTTCCGAAACGGGAGACTCCGCCGCTGCTCAAATGGGTGCGCGACCCCGAGGCTCCGGGCGGGTCCCGGACCGGCCTCGAGATGCACTTGCGGCCCGGGCCGTTTCGCTTGGACGCGAGGGCGGACGGGCAGGGATCGGCGGTAGATGTGGATGCCGGCCGCCTGATCGTGACGGCGGATCTCGATGGCACGGGTACTGGGAAAGCGCGTCTGCGGCTTAGTAACGGTGCGGTCGGTTTGATCGGTCAGGGCATCAACGCGCGCGGATTGGCCGCCGATCTGCGGCTCGTCTTGACCGAAGGGGCCGCTCGGCTTGCAAGCCTGACCGTTGCCGCCGAACGTCTGGTCGATGAGTCGACCGAGATCACCCGTTTCGTGCCGATGTCCCTGCAAGCGGATGCCAGGCCGGCGCCGGCGCGGGGCGCTTCCGATCGGCTCCGGTTCACTGCCACCTTGCGCGGCGTCAGCGGCGCCTTCGTGGTCGATGCGGCGGGACATCACGATCCCGGATCGGGCCAAGGCCGCGCCGAGGTCACCTTGTTCCCGTTGCAGTTCACCCCCGGCGGTCTGCAACCTGCGGATATCTCACCGGCCGCGTCGTCATTTTTCCGGGAGACCACCGGTTCGGTCGCCGCGTCCGGAGCAATCCGCTGGCCGAGCGCGCCGGGAGCAGTCGAGCAGACACCCTTTACCCTCAGCCTGTCGGAGCTCAGCTTTTCTGGGTCTCTTGGACAGATGCTGGGGCTCGACGGATCGGTGACCCTGTCGGCGATTGATCCACCCGCAACGCCCCCGGGTCAGATCCTCCAGGCGGCCATCTTGGACGTCGGCGTCCCGATCGAGTCCCCGCAGGTTCGCTTTCAGCTGATGCCGGACGGCCGGCTGGTGTTGGAGCGGGTGGATGCGGCCTTTGCCGGAGGACGGGTCTGGGCGGAGGCTCTGGAGGTTCCCCTCGACAGCGAAACGCCGGTCGAAATGAAGTTGAACGTGGAGCTGGTTGACGCTGCCACCCTGGTCGAGCTGATCAAGATGGACGGTTTGGTCGCGACCGGCACCCTGTCCGGAACCATTCCCTTGGTCTGGGATCCGGCAAAGGGCTTATCCGTGAAACAGGCCTCCCTGCTCGCCGACGGAAATGGCGGGTTCATCCGTTACAGACCCGTCGAGACTCCGGCTGCGTTGCAAGGTGCGGGCGAGGAAGTTAGCTTGATGCTGGAAGCCCTGAAAAATCTGGACTACCAGCGGTTCTCGATCTCCGCGGACGGACGTCCGGGAGACACTTTCCAGGTGAAGCTGAACATCAATGGCAGCAATCCAGACCTTTATGACGGGCATCCGGTCGACCTCAACGTCACGCTCTCGGGCAAGCTCGACGAGCTGTTTCGGGACGTGCAACGGGTCCTCGGGATTACCGACGAGGTCCAGAAGCAGCTGCTGGACGGAGGACGTGGTGACGGAACAGGCGGGTGATCGACGGAGCAACGCGCGCCGGGGCACGACGTCCCTGGCGGTGTTGCTGCTGGGCGGCGGGCTGATCGCCTGCACGCCGACGGTGGCGCTTCAGGCGCCGAAAGAGCCGATCACCATCAATCTGAACATCAAGATCGAGCAGGAAGTTCGGATCAAGGTCGAGAAGGATCTCGATCAGGTCTTCGCGTCCAAGAGCAGTATTTTTTAGGGAGTCGGGATATGTCGCGCAAACACGGTCGGCCCCTGGGAATGCTGTCTCGGCGTGTGGTGGTGGGCGCATTGCTCGGGATCGCTCTGTTGGGTCCGACCTTTCTGTCGACGGCCGCCGCGGCGCTGGATCTGGACCAGGCCAAGGCCCAGGGTCTGGTCGGCGAACGGCAGGACGGCTATATCGGTCAGGTCTCGGGCGGCGGCGACGTCGCGGCCTTCGTGGCCCAGATCAACGCCGAGCGCCGTGCCGCCTATGAGAATGTCGCGACCCAGAACGGCATTCCGATCTCGCAGGTCGAGCGGCTGGCAGCCCAAAAACTGATCGAGCGGGCGCCGGCGGGGACATTTCTGATGGACGCCTCCGGTCGGTGGTTTAAGAAGTAGCGCGCCGGTCCCGGCGCCGGTCTCGAATCCTCACTCTTCCGGAGTTCCCTTATGCAGTACCGCCCTCTTGGCCGCACCGGCCTGGATGTCAGCGTGATTTGTCTAGGCACCATGACCTATGGCCAGCAGAACACCGAAGCCGAGGGCCATGCCCAGATGGACCTAGCGGTGGATCGGGGTGTGACTTTTTTCGATACCGCCGAGATGTACTCGGTCCCGCCGCGCGCCGAGACCTATGGCCGGACCGAAGAGGTGATCGGCACCTGGTTCGAGGCGCGCAAGAATCGGGACAAGGTGATCCTGGCGACCAAGGCGGTCGGACCCGGCGACCGGTTCAAACATGTGCGCGACGGCAGCCCGCGCTTTGACCGGGTCAATCTGACCAAGGCCGTCGAGGACAGCCTGACGCGGCTGCGCACCGATTACATCGACCTCTATCAGCTGCACTGGCCGGAGCGGAGCGTGAACAGCTTCGGCACGCTCGGTTATGTGCATGTCGAGGAGGAGACCTGGACCCCGCTCGCCGAGACGTTGGGGTATCTGGACGAATTGGTGAAGGCCGGAAAGATCCGGCATGTCGGCCTGTCGAACGAGACTCCCTGGGGCATGATGAGCTATGCCCATCTGGCTGAGACGTCGGGGTTGCCCCGGATGGTCTCGAACCAGAATCCCTATTCGCTGCTGAACCGATCCTATGAGGTCGGCTGTGCCGAGGTCTCGATTCGCGAGGATATGGGGCTGCTGGCGTACTCGCCCCTGGCCGGCGGGACCCTCTCCGGCAAGTATGTCGGTGGGGCGAAACCGGCGGGCGCGCGCATGACCCTGTTCCCCGGAAACTTCTCGCGCTACGCCAATCCGGAATGCGAGGCCGCGATCGAGCTCTACGTCGGGATCGCCAAGAAATACAATCTGGACCCGTCGCAGATGGCGCTCGTTTACGTGAATTCCCGCCGTTTTCTCACCTCCAACATCATTGGCGCGACCACGATGGAGCAGCTGGCGGTCAATATCGACAGCATCGATCTGACCCTCGATTCGGCGGTGCTGGACGAGATCGAAGCGGTGCAGAAGCGGTATTCAAACCCGGGTCCGTGACCGGGTCGCCCGCGCATTCGGGGCTGTCTCATTTCAAACACTTGCAATCTGTTGGGCTTCTGATTCACCCTTATCGGTGAAGGGAGGCTCGTCATGCGCCGTTTGTTCGTAGCCCTCGCACTTCCCGATGCGGTCAAGGATCGCATCTCCCAGATCCAGGAAGGCCTCGATTGGGCCCGCTGGATCGATCCTGAAAACCTTCACCTGACCCTGCGCTTTGTCGGCGAAGTCGATCGCATCGTCGCGGATGATTTGGAGGCGGCGCTTTCGGTGATACGGGCGCCGGCGGTCGAGCTGGATCTCAACAGTCTCGGCCATTTCGAAACCCGCGGCCGACCCCACGCGCTCTGGGTCGGGGTCGAGGCGGATGGCGCGCTCTGCCATCTGCGAGACCGGGTCGAGGCGGCCGCCAAACGGGCCGGACTGCGGCCGGAACGCCGCAAATTCCACCCGCACATCACGATTGCGCGGTTGCACGGAACCAGCGGGGCCGAAGTAAGCACCTGGATCGCGCACAACAGCCCGTTCAAACTGCCCCCGGTGCCGGTTCGGGAAGTCACCCTGTTCCGGAGCCGCTTGGGTCGCGCCGGCGCCCGATATGAGGCGGAGGCGATGTACCCTCTGGTTTCGTCCGCGTTTACCGTCTCGGCCTGGGATGCGGATGATACTTTGGACGATGGCGAGGAGCCGGATTGGGCCCATCCGGATTTCGATGTCTCGGAATGGGTCGGCGGCACCTGGGCGTCGACGATATCAGCCCAAAGAGGGTGAACTCCAAAACATTCGCGCGAGGCTCCGGGATCACAACAGGATCCCGGCGCCGACCGCTATGCCCTCGTCCCGTTTTTTTTGCCAAATCTGATGGCATCATTTTCAGTCCTTCCGAATTTGTAATCAATTCGCCATCAAATCGACGTCAAACCTCAATGATTGAGCTTTATCGTGCGCCAGATCAGACGGCGAATTGAGGCCGTTCGTCGTCTTGGGTGCTCCGAGGTTTCGTCCCTCACACAGCTGCGGAATACGCATGTTAGTCTATGACTCCGTCATACGGCAGTTCGGTGCCGTAAGTGCCGTCGACAACGTGAGCGTGCGTATCGATGAAGGATCGATGGTCGGGATCATCGGTAAGTCCGGTGCCGGCAAGTCGACCTTGCTGCGTCTCACCAACCGGCTGATTGCGCCGACCAGCGGCAGGATTCGCTTCAACGACATCCAGATCAGCGAGCTGTCGGGCAAGGCGCTGCTCGACTGGCGGTCGGATTGCGCGATGATTTTCCAGCAATTCAATCTGATTCCGCGCCTGGACGTGCTGACCAACGTCCTGTTGGGCCAAGCCAATTCCATGGGCCTGTTCAAGAGCGTGTTCAAGCTGTTCACCGATGACGAGCGGCGTGAGGCGCTACTGGCGTTGGAACGGCTGGGCATTCTCGAAACCGCGTTGCAGCAGGCCGCCACCCTGTCCGGCGGCCAACAGCAGCGGGTCGCGATCGCCCGCGCGTTGGTTCAGCGCCCGAAGATCATCCTGGCGGACGAGCCGATCGCCTCGCTCGACCCGATGAACGCGCAGTTGGTGATGGACGCGTTGCGGCGGATCAATCGCGATGACGGCATGACCGTGATCTGCAACCTGCATACGCTGGATACCGCGCGCAATTACTGTGACCGGATCATCGGCATGCGCGCAGGCAAAGTGGTGTTCGACGGCACCGCCAAGGACCTCACTACCGACGCCGCGCGCGAGATCTACGGCGCCGGGGCCGAGTTCGACGAGAGTTCGACCTCGACCAGCATTCGAGAGCAAGAGATTCCCGACACGCCCGTCCTACGGGAAGTCGGGGGTGCCGTCGCCGCAGGCGGCGGTTGAAACCCGAAGATCATCTGCGGGCCGGTCAACCGGCGCCGCACCAACAAAAGCTCATCCGAGCGAGGGGAAAATCATGACATTCATGCGCACCGCGGCCGCAATGGCCGTCACCGCCATGGTCGCCGTCTCGGGCACGAACGCCGCCCTGGCGAACGATCTTGGGATCGAGGAATTCCGCATCGGCCTGCTCGGCGGCGAGAATGCCTCTGACCGTCTCCGCAGCAATGAGTGCTTGCGCGATCGGACCGAGAAGCTGCTCGGCGTGCCGACCAAACTGTTCGCTCCGGCCGACTATAACGGTGTGATCGAGGGTCTTCTGGGCGGCAATCTGGACATGGCCTGGCTGGGTGCCTCGGGCTACGCTGCGGTCTATCTGGAAGATCCGGAAGCGGTCGAGCCGGTGCTGGTCAAGATCAATGTGGACGGCTCTTACGGCTACCATTCGATCAGCTTCGCCCGCGCCGACAGCGGCGTCAAGTCGCTGGACGACATGAAGGACAAGGTCTTCGCCTTCGGCGACCCGAATTCCACCTCCGGCTACCTGATCCCGTCGATCGAGATCCCGGCTTCCGGCTATTCCATGAAGCCGGGTGAGTACTTCTCCGATGTGAAGTTCGTCGGCGGGCACGAGCAGACCATCGTCGCGGTCTACAATGGCGACGTCAACGCTGGCGTGACCTGGGCCGACGGCATCGGTTCCTGGGAGGAGGGCTACAACTCCGGCGCGCTGCGCAAGGCGGTCGACGCGGGCCTGATCGACATGAACGAACTGGTCGAGATCTGGCGTTCCAAGGTCATCCCGGAAGGCCCGATCGTGCTGCGCAAGGCGCTGCCCGAGAAGGTCAAGCTGAAGATGGTTGGCCTGATGGCGTCGCTTGAGTCGATGGACCCGGAATGCGCCTACGGCGTGATGGCCGGTGAGGTGAAGGGCATGGCCCCGATCGATCACAGTGAGTACGTCTCGGTGATCGAGGCCCGCAAGGCCAAGATCGGCAAGTAACCGATCCATGTTCTGCAAGCGCCGCGCGGCATCTGTCGCGCGGCGTTCCGCATCTTGGGTCCGCGCCGGACAAGTCCAACCTTCTTTGAGTTCAGCCCGTCATGACCGCCCAAACAATCACCAGCGTCGATCAGATTCTGGAACATTCCTCCGGACTGGAAAAACGTCGGAGGCTCTATTCCGGGCTGTTCGGTGCGATCTTTATCGCGCTGGTCGTCTCCGGCTTCATTGCCGCCGAGGAGATGAATTCGGGCGGGTTCGTTCAAGGCATCACCAGTTTCTTCGACTATCCCTCCGCCATCGTGGTGGAAACCTGGGAGGCGGGCCCAGCCTGGTTCGGGTTGCTGTGGACCTATTTTCCGGCCCTGATCGAAACCGTCAACATGGCCGCAGTCGCCACGATCTTTGGCACGGTGTTCGCCATGGGTCTGTCGCTCGCCGCGACCCGCGATCTGGGCGTCCACCCCGTGCTGGTTCCGATCGCACGGCGCACCATGGACATCATGCGGGCCTTTCCCGAGCTGATCATCGCCCTGTTCCTGATCTTCATGTTGGGCACCACGCCGGTGCCTGCGATCATCGCGATCGCGTTCCACACATCGGGTGCGCTCGGCAAGCTGTTCAGCGAGGTCAATGAAAACGTTGACCGTGGCCCGCTCGAAGGCATGTCGGCCGCCGGTGCCAGTTGGTTCAAACGGGTGCGCTGGGCGGTGATCCCCCAGGTGCTGCCGAACTACACGAGCTACATGCTGCTGCGGTTCGAGATCAACATCCGCGCCTCGGCCATCCTGGGCTTCGTCGGCGCGGGGGGTATCGGAACCGAGCTGCGCAAGGCGATCAGCTGGTCAAACGGCGCCGACATCATGGCCCTGTTCGTGCTGCTGTTCCTGACGATCATGCTGATCGACCAGTTCTCCGGCTATCTGCGTCGCAGGCTGGTCGGCTCCAGCTTCATGCTGGCGAGTTGAGGAGCCAAAGGATGAGCACCCTGACCGCCCCCCCCATGGCCCCCGGCGACGCGGCCCGGATCAACGCCGGCCAGGCCGATGTGATGGCCAGGCATCGCCGTGCGGTCCTGTGGCCTGCCGGATTGCTGGCGCTTGTGTGCGTCTATCTGATCTACGCGTTCATCGCATTCGACGTTCCGGGCCTGATCGGGAAGTCGCGGCTTGACCGCGGCGTCCTGCTGGGCCTCGATTCGATCGCCTACAAGGTCCATATCGAGAAGAACCTGCGCCGCGATCAGCTTGAGATCGCGGTCGAGGGCGAGCGCGCCGCCGTCTACGAAACCCCGCCCGACTGGGTCACCATCGATGGCGCGGACCCGATGACCTCCAAGATCGACATCGATATGGGCAGCGGCTACCGGTTCGTGATCGAAGGATCTTCGGTCACCCTCACCGGTCCGGATCTATACGAGCCGCTGGTGATCACCTCGACCGAGGACGGCGTGGAGTGGAGCGGGGCCACGCCGGAATGGGTCCTGCTGGATCCCCGCAAGGTCGAGGCGCGACCGAGCCTGTTCGAACGGGTCCAGGTCACCAGCGGCCGGATCCTGGTGTTCCGGTATTTCTGGGGCTGGGAGGATTTCTGGTTCGATTTCCGTTCGCCTTTGAGCGGCCTGTCGGCCGGCGAGCTGTGGTCGCTTGCCTGGTCGGACGACCGAATCGATGCCGAAGTCTCGAATGCGCACTTCATCTTCGACGAGTTCTGGGGCAATCCGGGCTGGCAGCACGGTGACGTCTTCAAGGCGCTGCTTGAGACCATCATCATGGCCTTTCTGGGCACGGTGGTCGCCGCCTTCATCGGTCTCCCGCTGGCTTTTCTGGCGGCCGCCAACTTCAATCCGGATCCGGTCAGCCGGTTCGCGATCCGGCGGGTCTTCGATTTCGTGCGCGGGGTCGACAATCTGATCTGGTCGCTGATTTTCATCCGCGCCTTCGGGCTTGGCCCGCTCACCGGCGTGATGGCGATCGCGCTGACCGATATCGGCACCCTGGGCAAGCTGTTCTCGGAGGCGATCGAGAACATCGACAACAAGCAGGTCGAGGGGATGCAGTCCACCGGAGCGCCGGCGGTGACCCGTTATCGCTTCGGGGTGATCCCGCAGATCCTACCGGTGTTCATCTCGCAGTCGCTGTACTATCTGGAAAGCAACACCCGCTCTGCCACCGTGATCGGCGCGTTGGGGGCGGGCGGCATCGGTCTCAAGTTGGTCGAGACCCTGCGGACCGGCAAGGATTGGGAAAACACCCTCTACATCGTCGTGCTGACGGTGATCGTTGTGATCGGGATGGACATGCTTTCAGGCTGGCTGCGGAGACGGCTTAGCACATGACCTGGGCGGCGCTGGTCCCAAATCCCGACAGCGGACCCGAAGCCGCAGGAGGCTTCGGACCCGCCGTCAGCTTAAATCAGAACGACAGCACGATGCCGGAAATGGCGGCCCAGCCCTCGTTGTCGGCGCCGTTATCCGCTTCGAACTTGGAGCGGAAAATCGATGCGGTCGCCGTCACGCCCGGACCCAGATCATAGGCCCCGGACAGCATGATGGTCTCGTGCTTGCTGTCGCCGGCGGCCGCGCTGTCCGCAACCTCGCCGCGATAGTAGGACAAGGACACCTGAGCATCGCCGAATGCGTAGGCGGCGCCAACATCAAAGCCACGGCCGTCAAACGAAACAGCGCTATCTGTACCGCCGGACCCGTTCCCTTGGGTGTCCGCGTAGGAGCCGCCGAAGGTGAACCCGGCATAGCCGATGTTTCCGCCGAAACTGTATCCTTCGGCGTCTTCGATGCCGGTGGCCGCGTTGTCCGGCTTGTCGGCGCGCAGATAACCTGCCGAAAGCGCCAGTTCCACGTCACCGAAGCTGTTGACGTAGTTCACGCCGAAGGCCATGCCGGAATTGTAGAGGTCATCTGACGGCTGCACGTTGCTGTTGCGCTCGAACTCGGGAATGAACGAGGCGCCGAACTGGAAGCCTTCGAAGCGGGGCGTGAAGTAGCTGATCTTGGTCGCCTTATCCTCACCCAAATAGAGGTAGGTGGATTGAAAGGCGGAATCCTCGTTCGCGCCGGTCAGATTCACGACCCAATCCGAAACATCGCTGTCGTTGACGCCGAACCCGACATCGGGGGCCGCGTAGTGCATGAGGGCCGCGGCATTGTCCCGGTCGCCGATTTCGACCCGGCCGAAGTTTCCTTCGCTGTAGAGATAGGAATCGTCGATCTGATCTTCAGTGTCGGTATAGGTGAACAGGCCGACAGTCACGCCGAACATGAGTCCGTTGTCGAGCGTTGTTTCGCCGGCAAACTCGAGGACGCCGTCCGAATAAACATCGAACCCGTCGAAATCGCCGGTGTTGGTATCATTCTCAGCATACCCAAAGTACTGAACAAATTCTCCACCAATCCCGATCTGGATCTTCTCGGCAGCATGAGAAGTCCCGGAAATAGCTGTAGATGTCAGAAGCGCCATCGTGGCGGCAAGGGACAGTCGTCTCGCGTGCATGTGATCCTCATGATCTCGTTGGATTTTTCAGCCTGATGGCGATCATCTTGTGGAGTGATTTCGACAAGAGCAATAGCGAAACTGAGCGGCGGTGTGCATGTGCAACATAAAAGTTCCAGCACATCACTCGCAACTGCGTCTCGTTATCAAATTTACTATTGAACTTGCGAATGATTTGCAATAAAAATTCTCAGCGCTGGGCAAGAGACCTGCGTCCGGGACGGGGACCACGGCGTGCCCGCATCCGATCGACACTCATGCAGGGCAGGTCCCAAACGACTGCGCATGAGTGACCCGAAAAACGTCACTGACGGATCAACCAAAGAGGCTATCCGATGAAGATCCTTACCTATGCAGCGGGAATGGCTGCGGCGATTTCTATAGGTTTCATGCCGCTCCCGTCTCAAGCAGCGACGCCGACGGTTGAGTCCGTTCTGAAGACCTATGCGGACATCGCTGAAGCGACCTATGGAGATTCCCTGGCGACCGCCAAGGCCCTCCAAGGATCCATCGACGCCTTTCTGGCAGCACCCTCGGTCGGATCGCACCAGGCTGCCAAGCTGGCTTGGAAACTGGCACGCGTGCCCTATCAGCAATCCGAAGCCTTCCGCTTCGGAAATTCCATTGTCGACGAGTGGGAAGGCCGCGTGAACGCCTGGCCGCTCGATGAGGGTCTGATCGACTATGTCGACAGCGGCCGCTACGGCGAAACCAGTGATGAGAATGTCTATTTCACCGCCAAGATCATAGCGAATCCCTCGCTCGACCTCGGTGGTCGGACCTTGAAGACCCCTGAGATAACGATCGATCTGATTCGGGAGCTTCATGAGCTGGATGAGATCGAAGCCAATGTGACCACCGGCTATCACGCGATCGAGTTTCTGCTCTGGGGTCAGGATCTCAACGGCAACGGCCTGGGCGCCGGTGCCCGCCCCTAC